>NZ_QQWY01000019.1:0-106937 GCF_003950455.1 Sphingomonas sp. ABOLE | reverse complement strand
CATCGCCGGATAGAACTGAGCCGTCGCCTTTCTGGCGCGACCGTAGAAGGCAGCAACAAGTAAGATCTCGCGCCGGCTATCTGGGCGAGCTTGGCGTAGGATTCCGCCCCCTCCCGCAAACGCCCCCTTTCAGGGAAGGGGGCTTGAGATCGCCTTGATGGCCTTCAATCCCGTTCCAAAACGAGCGATCGCGTCCCTGTTTCTCTCCAGCTCGCCATAGGGCAGATAGGCGAAGTCGAGATCGGCAATACGGCTGAAAGCCGGGCGACGGAGTTGCGCGCGAACGTCCTGCTCGCGCGCATTCGGTGCGACCAGGAATAGCCCGGCGGCAGCGTGCAGATCGCTCCCCGACAGCGCCAGATCGAGCATGCGCACGATCCCCGAGTAGATCGAGGTCGAATGTTCAACCTCGAACGCGGCGGCGACGCCGTCGCCACCCTTCGCCAGCCACAACACGTCGATGAGGCGGATCGAGTCCGCTCCGGGAGAGGTCGCAATGGCGTCTGGAAGGCGCTCGAGGCATCCCTGTCCAAGCGGGCAGCCAGCGTGAAGTCGACCGCGGTCATTGGCGGCGATCCACACATCGTAACCGAGGGCATGGCCGAGGTCGCGCAGCCAGGCCTGGATTTCGGCGTGCGTGCGATCGGTTTCGCCCTGCGCGGCGGCTGTCTTGTCGAGCCGGCTTGCCTCCGCTCTGGCATGTTCCAATCTGCCGAGCCAGTCGTCGGCCGCCGTTGCGTCATCCTCCAGCGGTGGCGCGGGATAGCGGCCCGAGCCAATGTCGAACAACAGTCCGCCGATCGCGCCGAGATCGTTGGAGAGCAACTCGCGGTAACGGTCGTTGAGGTCGAGGATGCCGGCGCGCATGGCGAGAAAATGATCCCATGACCCGAGCTTCACCTTGGCGCCGGTGACGGCATTGTAGCCCTTGACGATCGCGGTATTGAAGGGCGGCACCAGCGTCGGGTGAAGGAAATAGAGCAGGTTGGCCGCCGCCGGCCCCAGCCCCTTGATCTTGAGCGCGTCTATGCTGCGGATGTGGCTGATGATCTCCTCGGCGGTATCGCAGCACGAGCAATTGTCGAGCAGGCGACCGAACGCCCGCTGGTTGTCCGGGCTTTCGTAGATGTCTGGAATGCGCAGCTTGGGCTTCCACAGCCAGGCATGGTCGGCGCCCTTGAAGATCTGCCGCTGTTCGGCGATCGAGTGGACAACCGTTTCCAGTGACGAGCCGCGATAGGCGACGCCGAACCGCCCACTTTCGATTTCTGCGACCACCTGCTGCAGCCCGCGACGGATGGAGCGGAAGTTTTTCAGCCGTTCGTCCCACAGAAACCAGGAGCGATAGGTGGCGCCGGGATCGTCTCGCCAACGACGGACAAGCTCGCTCACGAGATCATGATGTGTCGCGGGTAACAAGGTCATACTGGCTGGGTCATCTAAACTGGGCTCCTTGCCGTTCAGGCTATCGCGAGCAAGGGCGGCTTGCACGTTCAATGTGCGATCCGCGAAGCGTGCTCAAATTGTCGGTGATCGCGCAGGGAAACGCCGCTGGCATTGGGCGTTGCCGGTCGCAACCGTCGACCGGGCGCACAGCCAGGCAGACGGCCGGCACGGGCGTCGCCGCCCGGGAGCGGCGACGCAACCAGCTTTTTCCGGTCGAACTTAGCGGATCACTGCTTTGCGATCGCGGTGACCTCGCCATCGCTGCCCTTGAGCGAGAGGTCGAAATCGACCTTGTCGCCGACCTTGACCGCATCGGTGATCGACGGCGCGGCCTTGAACGCCATCGTCATCGCGGGCCACTTGGCCTCCGGGATCGGACCATGATCGAGCGTGATCGTGCCTGCCGCCTTGTCGATCGCGGTGACGGTGCCATGGCCCTTGGCCTTGATCGCGGCGTTCGCGTCAGGCGCCATCGACATGTTGCCCATGTCGCCGCTCATGGTCGCGGCGGGCGCCGCCTCGTTGGTCTCAGTCGCAACGGGGGCCTCCGCCTTCTTGCCGCACGCGGCAGTCAGGGCGGCGAGGCCGAGGGCAATGGTCAGTCGTGCATGGTTCATCGTCTTCTCCTTCATGATGAAACGGGTTGAGGGATGGGATCGGTCTTGGGCCGGCGCAACAGCAGGTAGGCGGCGGGCAGGACGAACATTGAGAGCAAGGGCGCGGTCAGCATGCCGCCGATCATCGGCGCGGCAATCCGGCTCATGACCTCCGAACCCGCGCCTGATCCCAGCAGGATCGGCAGCAGGCCGGCCAGGATCACCGCCACCGTCATCGCCTTGGGACGGACGCGCAGCAGCGCGCCTTCGCGCACGGCGGCCTCGACCTCGGCAGCGTCCGGATGTGCGCCGCGCTCGGCCAGCGCGTTCTTGAGATAGATCAGCATCACCACCCCGAACTCGGCGGAGACGCCGGCGAGCGCGATGAACCCGACCCCGGTGGCGATCGACTGGTTGAACCCCAGCAGATAAAGCGTCCAGATGCCGCCGGTCAGCGCAAACGGCAGCGTCCCCATGATCAGCGCCGCCTCGTCGAAGCGGCCGAAGATGAGGTAGAGCAGCACGAAGATGATCAGCAGCGTCGCGGGCACGACCAGCTTCAAGCGGTCGACCGCGCGCTCGAGATATTCGAACTGGCCAGAGTAAGCGATGCTGACCCCAGGCGAGAGCCTGACCTGTTTCGCCACCGCACGCTGCAGATCGCCGACCACCGAGGCAAGATCGCGCCCGCGCACATCGACGTAGACCCAGGTCGAAGGCCGGGCATTCTCGGTCTTGAGCATCGGCGGTCCCTCGGCGATCGAGACGTTTGCCACGGTGCCCAAGGTGATCTGCTGGCCCGCGGGCGTCAGGATCGGTAGCGCCCGCAGCCTTTCGAGGCTGTCGCGCAATTCGCGCGGATAGCGCACGCTGATCGGATAGCGGGCGAGGCCCTCGACCGTCTCGCCGATCGTCTCGCCGCCGATCGCGCCGGAGACGATGGCCTGGACGTCGGCGATGTTGAGCCCGAACCGCGCGGCGGCGGCGCGGTCTATGTCGACATCGACATAGCGTCCGCCGGTCAGCCGCTCGGCGAGCGCCGAGCTGACGCCGGGCACGCTCCTGGCCACGGTCTCGACATCATGCGCGATGCGGTCGAGCTCGGCGAGGTCACTGCCCGACACCTTGACCCCGATCGGGCTCTTGATGCCCGTCGCGAGCATGTCGATGCGGTTGCGGATCGGCGGCACCCAGATATTGGCGAGACCCGGAAGCTTCACCCGGCGATCGAGCTCGTCGACAAGGCGTTCGGGCGTCATGCCCGACCGCCACTGGTCGCGGGGCTTGAATTGGATTGTCGTCTCGAACATTTCGAGCGGCGCGGGATCGGTCGCGGTCTCGGCGCGGCCGGCCTTGCCGAACACGCTTTCGACTTCGGGCACGGTCTTGATCAGGCGGTCGGTCTGCTGGAGCAGCTCACTCGCCTTGGCGGCCGAGAGGCCCGGCAGCGCCGAGGGCATGTAGAGCAGGTCGCCCTCGTCGAGATTGGGCATGAACTCGCCGCCGAGCCGGCTGAGCGGCCAGGCCGTGGTGGCGAACACCAGAGCCGCGATCAGCAGCACTGCCTTGGGCCGCTTCATCGTCCAGTCGATCGCGGGCCGGTAGATATTGGTGAGCCAGCGATTGACCGGATTGGCCTGCTCGGCCGGAATGCGGCCCCGGATCAGCCATCCCATCAGGATCGGCACCAGGGTCACCGACAGGATCGCGGCCGCGCCCATCGCATAGGTCTTGGTGAAGGCGAGCGGCGCGAACAGCCGGCCTTCCTGCGCCTCCAGGGTGAAGACCGGAATGAACGACAGCGTGATGATCAGCAGGCTGAAGAACAGCGCCGGCCCGACCTCGGCCGCCGCCTCGGTGACGACGATCCAGCGCATCTCGCCATCGAGATGTCTGTCCGGGTGATCCTGCTCCCAGCGTTCGATCCTCTTGTGGGCGTTCTCGATCATGACGACCGCCGCATCCACCATCGCGCCGATGGCGATGGCGATGCCGCCCAGCGACATGATGTTGGCGTTCACCCCCTGGAACCGCATTACGACGAACGCGGCCAGCACACCGAGCGGCAAGGTCAGGATCGCGACCAGCGCCGAGCGGACGTGCCAGAGGAACAGGGCGCAGACCAATGCGACGACGATGAACTCCTCGACCAGCTTGCGGGTGAGGTTCTCGACCGCGCGATCGATCAGCTGCGAGCGGTCATAGACCGTGACCACCTCGACGCCCGGCGGCAGGCTTTTCCTGAGATCGGCGAGCTTGTCCTTGACCGCCGCGATGGTCTCACGGGCGTTCTTGCCTGACCGAAGAATAACGACGCCGCCGGCGACCTCGCCTTCGCCGTTCAGTTCGGCGATGCCGCGCCGCATCTCGGGGCCGACCTGGATCGTGGCGACATCGCCGAGCCGGACGGGCACGCCGCCCGCCGCAGTCTTGAGCGGGATTGCCCGGAAATCGTCGAGCGTTTTCAGATAGCCCGAGGCGCGGACCATATATTCGGCCTCGGCCATTTCCAGCACCGAGCCGCCGGCTTCCTGATTGGCTTGGCTGATCGCCTGCACTGCCTGGGCGTGGGTTACGCCGTAGGCCGCGAGCTTCACCGGATCGAGCAGCACCTGGTACTGCTTGACCATGCCGCCGATGCTGGCGACTTCGGCCACGCCGGTCACGGTCTTCAGCTCGTAGCGCAGGAACCAGTCCTGCAACCCGCGAAGCTGCGAGAGATCGTGCCGGCCGGTGCGGTCGACCAGCGCATATTCATAGACCCAGCCGACCCCGGTCGCGTCCGGCCCGAGCGCGCTGCGGGCGCTGGCCGGCAACCGACCCTGGACCTGGTTGAGATATTCGAGCACGCGGCTGCGCGCCCAGTAGAGATCGGTGCCGTCCTCGAAGATCACATAGACGAAGCTGTCGCCGAAGAAGCTATAGCCGCGCACCGTCTTGGCGCCGGGCACCGACAGCATGGTGGTGGTGAGCGGATAGGTGATCTGGTTCTCGACGATCTGCGGCGCCTGACCCGGATAGGAAGTGCGGATCACGACCTGCACGTCGGAAAGATCGGGCAGCGCGTCGATCGGGGTCGAGCGCACCGCCCACAGGCCCGCGCCGACCAGCGCGAGCATGCCGAGCACGACGAAGAAGCGGTTCCTCACCGACCAGCGGATGAGATGGGCGATCACTGGCCCGCCACCTTCGCCATATGCCGCAGCGTCGGTCCCGCCGGGGGCCGGTCGAACCCGAACCGGACCCGGTCACCCGCCTTGAAGCCGCGCGCGATGCCCGGATTGGCGAGCGCGAAGGTCATCGTCATCGCCGGCCAGTCGAGCGCGGGAACGGGCTCGTGGCTGAGCGTCACCGAATTGGCCGTGATCCGCTCGATCTTGCCCGTCGTCTCGTACAGCGTGGCTTTCGACGCCGGCGCGGCGATGGTCGCCGATGCCGCACCGCCGCCGATCGGCCGCGCCTCGATTCCCGACAGGCTCGCCTCGGAATCGATCAGGAACTGCCCCGAGACGACGACGTTCTCGCCGGGCGACAGGCCGGCAAGGATCTCGGTCTCGCCGCCTGCCTCGCGGCCGATGCGGACCTCGGCGGGATGATAGCGCCCGTCGCCTGCGGCCAGCATGACGAGCGTGCGCCTGCCCGTGCGGATCACCGCTTCGCTCGGCACCAGCAGCGCCGGCTTGGCATCGCCGCCAAGCGCGACGCTGGCGAACATGCCCGGCCGCAACCGGCCGTCCCGGTTGGGCAGCTCGATCCGCACGGTGAGCGTGCGGCTGTCGGCCTGCGTGGTCGGCAGGATCGCGATCACCCGGCCGGCGAAGCGCTCGCCGGGGAAGCCCGCCAGCGTGGTGCTGGCATTCTGGCCGACCCGGACATCGCCCGCGCGCGCTTCGGGCACCGCGGCATTGAGCCAGACGGTGCCGAGCCCGCTTACCTGGGCGAGCGTCTGGCCCATGGCGAGCGTCACGCCGGCACGGGCGTCGAGCGTCTGGATCGTGCCCGAGATCGGCGTCGTGATCGTCACCACGCCGTTCGGGCGTCCGCTCCGCTCGACGCTGGCGATGAGGCCGTCGGACATGCCCATCAGCCGCAGTCGCTGGCGCGCGGCCGCGGTGAGGTCGGGCTTGCCGAGCCGCCTGACGCTCAGATATTCGGTCTGCGCGCCGCCCCATTCGGGCAGGAGCAGGTCCGCGATCGGCGCGCCGGCGCGGACCACGTCCCCGGGCGCTCGCGCATAGACGCGGCTCACGAACCCGCCCGAACGCGCCTGGATGACGGCGACGTCGCGCTGGTTGAAGTCGATCGTGCCGGTGACCTCGAGGGCCGAGGCAAGGCTGCCCATCTTCGCCGCGACGACCCGCAATCCCAGGCTCTGCCGCGCGGCGGGATCGACGGCGACCGTGGGGGCCGCGCCGGCGCTTCCTCCGTCCGCGTATCGCGGCACGAGCTGCATATCCATGAAGGGCGACTTGCCGGGCTTGTCGAACTTCTGGTTGGGGAACATCGGATCGTACCAGTAAAGGACTTTGCCTGCCCCGGCGGGCGTGGTCGCCTCCGATTGCGGTGCCTGGCGATGGCCAGCCCAATAGCCTGTGCCGCCGGCCAGCAGCGCGACAGCCAGGATCGATGCGCCCCAGCGCAGCGCGGATTTATCGAGCGTCATGGCCGCTCCTCCCCATAGGTGATAGTGATGCGGACCGCGTCGCGCGCGACGTCGGCTTCGCGGTTGAGCGCCTCGACCTCGGCCTCCGCGAGCCCGAGCGTCGTGAGCAGCGCGGCGCCAAGGTCGAGCTTGCCGGCGCCATAGCTGTCGCGGTCGAGCTCGGCGCGGTGCCTGGCGAGTGGCACCAGCGTCTCGCGGGCATTGCGCAACCGGGAGAGATGCATGGCATGGTCTGCGAGATCGGCGTCGAGCTGCGCCACCAGCTCGCGGCGGATCGCCTCGCGGTCGAACCGACCCCCTTGCGCAAGGCTCTCGCTTGCAGCGATCCTGGGGTTCTGGCGCTTGCCGGCGAACAGCGGCAGGTCGATCGACACGCCGACCGAGGCCATGTCGCCGTACATGGGATCGCGCCGGCCATAGGTGACGCCGACCTTCCAGTCGGGGCGCTTGTCGGCGCGCGCGAGACGCACGTCCGCTTCGGCGACTGCGATCCGCGCGTCCTGCGCGCGCAGGGCGGGAAGCGCATCGATCCCGGCCCGTAGCCGGATCGGATCGACATCGAGCATCGGCGGGTCGCCCGTCGCCTGCGGGTCGGGGTCGCCGGTATAGCGCGCGAGCCGGGCCCGCGCCTGCGCCACCACCGCAGCCATCTCGGCGCGGCGATCGGCGATGGCGGCGCGGAGCTGGTCGGGCTCGAGCGCCTGGCTCGGGCGCGCGCTGCCCGACGCCAGGCGTGCGGTCACGGTCTTCTGCAGGTCGTCGAGGCTGGCATCGAGCAGGTCGAGCTGCCGGAGCCGGCGTTCTCCATAATAGAGATCGACCCAGGCGAGGGCGGTCTCGAGCCGCACGTTGCGGCCTTCGACCAGCTCGCCCGCCTCGGCGATACCGATATCGGCCGCGGCGCGCGCGGCGCGTGCATGGCGCTTGGCGAGATTGGGGAAGGTCTGGCTGAACCCGATCGTCGCCATAGTGAAATCGTCGCGCGTGAAGCTGCCGGCATTGGGGCCGCTCACCGGGAAGTTCTGCAGGCCCAGGTCGAGCGTCGGATCGGGCAGGCGATCGGCCGCGACCGCCGAAGAGCGGGCGCCGGCTGTCGCCGCCGCGCGCGCCTTGAGGCTTGGCGCGTTGGCGGCAGCGAGCCTCACGGCCTGCTCGTAGGTGAGCGGGCCGGCCGACACCGGCACGGCCCAGGCGCTCGCAAGCGTCGCACCGATAGAGAGCAACAGGCGTCGCACAGCGCGCCTCGGCATCATGATCATGGATATCATCCCCTCATGACAGATGCGGCGCGCCAAGATGTGACGCGCCGCTCCGGAGCGGGTTTAGCCCTTGTCCGACCTGACTGCGCCGCGCATGCAGTCGGCGGCGCTTGCCTGCATCATCGCGCAATCGCAGCTGGCCATGTCCCGGCTGTCGGGCACCCATATGCGGACACGCGCAGGGCCAGTCGCCCGCGGACCATATTGCGGCGCCGACCGCCATTCCCAATGGCCTTGCGGCGTGCGGCTCGCGTCGGTTGCAAGCGCAGGCGCGGCGAGACTGAGGGCCGCCACAAGGGCGGCCGGAAGCAGTTTGATCATCACGAAAACCTTTGACTGAAAAGAAGGAAACCGGGCGCGCACGCATCGATCGATGCGCGCAGCCCGTGCTCGTTCAATCAGGCAAGGCTGGTGGGAGGATCCGGCTCGGGCGCAACCGCCTTGCCGGTCAATATCGTGTCGGTCGTCCAGAAGCTGGGCGCGTCGTAGAGACGCGCAGGCGCAACGCCGCCTGCCAGGTCCGCTGCGACCAGCGGGATCACGCACCCCATCGCGGCGATGCAATCGAGCGTCAGGCCCTTGCAGGGCTTTTCGCTGGGCGCAGGCTGCTGCTTGGCCATCATCGCCATGCAGTCCGCATCCATGCCCTTGGCCAGCGGCGCGCCTGCCGCCTGCGGCACGCTGTGCGCGGCCGCCATCTGGGCTCCGAAGAGACCGGACAGCGCTCCGATGACGAGCAGGAGGGCGAGCAGGCGTTTCACGGGCCTCGATATCTAGCGGGTTTCGCGGGCGCAGCCAACCAAAGTCTCGCGCCGCGCGGATTTTGAAGTGCTGACGGCTGATTCCGTCAACTCCGCGTCAATAAAGATCCGGCCCGGGGAAGAAGATCGGCTGCGGCCTCTACGTATATCGAGGCTGGACCCGGGACCGTAGTCCCAAGCCTGAAGAGACGCTCTTCCCCTCGGCAAAGTCCGGGCGGTGGCTTACCATCCAAGGAGGTGAATATGGTCAGAAAAACTCTCATGGTCGCGCTTGCCGGCATTTCGATGCTTGCTGCCGTCCCCGCTATGGCCCAGGGCATCGGGCACAGCCTGTTCATGCGCGGCTCGATCGTCGACACGGGCAGCAACGGCACGGTCGTCTGCATCGGCAAGGCCGATGGCGCCGAGGTCGGCCAGAAGCTCGAGGTCTATCGCGTCGTGACCCATCCGGGTCCGTCCAAGGGCGTGGCGCCGACCTATCACCGCCAGCTCGTCGGCCATGTGACGATCGACCATATCTTTGACGATCACTTCGCGCACGTGTCCGTCGCCGACGGCACGCCTGCCAGGCACGACATCGTCGAGCTTCGCAAGAACTGACAAGCCGGTGGCCCGGCGGCACGGGCTGCCCTGCGACGCGTCGGGGCAGCGGGCCGCCGGCGACGAGGAGACCGTTCGGGGTCAAAGCGAAACCGCTTGACCCTGGACCATGGTCCAACCGGCATGATCGAGCGGATGACATGGGCAATTTCAAGATCGGCGAACTGGCCGCGGCCGCAGGCGTGGGGCGGGATACGATCCGCTATTATGAGCGGATGGGCCTGCTGCGCGAGCCCGCGCGCACGGCAGCGGGCTACAGGCTCTACGACGCGACCGACCTCGAGCGCGTCAATTTCATCCGCTCGGCGCAGGAGCTTGGTTTCACACTCGAACAGGCCCGGCAGCTGCTGGCGCTCAGGGCGTCGGACACCGCGCATGCCCAGGCCGTGCTCGATATCACGCTTGCCAAGATCGCGGACGCCGAAGCCCGGCTCGAGCGCCTGTCGGATATCCGCGACATGCTGCGGATGCTCGCCGACGAATGCCCGGGCGAAGTGCCGGTCTCCGATTGCCCGATCCTCGCCTTCCTGACGGCGCGGCGGAAAGACCAGCAGCATAACAAGAAACATCAGGCAGCGCAGGACGAACGATCACCACGAGCGAAAGGGGTTTTGTCATGAAGAAAATGCGTTTGATCGCCGTCCTCACGCCGGCGCTGCTTCTAGGCGCCTGTGTGACCACGCGGCCGACCTCGGCGCAGGTCGAGAGTTGCCGGGCGATGGAGGGCAATATGGGTCTCCAGACGCCGCATGATCATGGCGAGATGAAGGGGCAGGGGCGCAACCCGATGAACCTCTCGCACGACCGGTGTCTCCAGATTCTGCGCAGCGCGCAATGAGCCGGTCCGGACGCCAGGGATGGCGCCCGGACACAGTTTTCAAGCCAAGGAGCAAAGCCATGATCGACCATGCGAAGAAAGCCCTTCCACTTGTCGGCGGAAGCCTGTTGCTGGCGCTCGCGCTTTCGGGCTGCGACCGCCAGGCCGACCAGACGGTGCCGCCCGCGGCGAACAGCGTCGCCGCCACCCCGGTCCTGACCGACAGCGGCAACGCTGCAGACGCGGCGCCGATGGACGCGATGAGCAACCAGGCCGAGATGGAGCGGCATCACCGTCAGGCGATGGACCATGACGCGATGCGCGCCGGGGCCGGCAACCAGACCGCGCCGGCACCCGATCCCGCGCCGGGCAATGCGGCGATGCCGATGAAGGATATGTAGGCTCGCACACTAAGGGGATGAGGATGTCCAGGCGGATCAGCCTTCGACGCTTGAGCCTCGGCTGCGCAATCGCTCTCAGCCTGTCCGCGAGCGCGGGCGCGCAGGAGGGCGAGGATCATGCCGCGCATCATGGCGCAGGCATGCCGGCCGGCGGGGGCATGTCCGCACCGGCAGAGCCGGGGTCGTCGGACATGGCGAAGATGATGAACCCCATGATGGATCGCATGATCAATGGGGAAGGGGAGAATGAGCACGGCCACGAATCGCGCCGGACCGGCTTCATCTCGCAGCTGCTCGCCTTTCCCGCGCTTGACGAAGCGGCAAGGCAGCGGGTCGCTGCGCAGGCCGGCGAACGGGTAAGCACGGGTCTGGCGATGATCAACGCCGCCTCGGCCGACGGCGCGCGTGCGACCACGGTCTCGGCCCGGCTCGATGCGGCGCGGCGCCTGCGCGAGGGAACCGACCTGTTCCGCTCCGGCACCGCCGCGCAGGGCGCGATCGGGGGCTTGCAGCCGCCCCGGGAGGTCGGGCTTGCCTGGCTGCGCGATCAGCTCGACATCGACCAGGCCGCGCCCGGCCATGCCGATCACTGGTTCGGCATCTCGCCCTCGCACCTCCTTCTCATGCTGTTCCTGGGGCTGGTGAGCGCCACGCTTATCGCGCTGCAGATCTTCCGCCTGCGGCGGATCGGGGCGATCGCCGGCGGTGTCGCCACCGCCAAGGTTCCAGCAAAGCCGGAGCCGAAGGCTGCCCCTCCCGCTACCAGGGTTGCGCCCGCGCCTGCACCCGTTGCCGACAGCGCCGGGCTCGCGCCGAGCAATGCGGCCGCACCCGCTGGGGCGTCGCTGCGCAAGCCCAAAAGCTGGGCGGGGCAGCTGCGCGTGGTCCAGATCGTGCGAGAGACGCCGAGCGTGCTGACCTTCCGGCTCGCGGACCCGACCGCCGACCGGCTGCCGTTCGACTTCCTGCCGGGCCAGTTCCTGCAGGTCGAGGTAGAGCCCGAAGCGGGCAAGACCGCGCGCCGTTCCTACACGATCGCCTCTTCGCCGACCCAGCGGGCCTATGTCGAACTGACGGTCAAGCGCGAGGAGCAGGGCGTGGTCTCGCGATACCTGCACGACAAGGTCGTCGCCGACGATCTGCTGAAGGTCAGCGGACCGTTCGGCGCCTTCACCTTCACGGGAACGGATGCCCAGAGCATCGTGCTGATCGCGGGCGGGGTCGGCATCACCCCGATGATGTCGGTGCTGCGCTATCTCACCGACACCGCGTGGAAGGGTGATATCTTCTTCTTCTACGGCGCACGGTCGACCGAGGAATTCGTGTTCCGCGACGAGCTCGAGCGGCTCGAACGCCGTTTTCCCAACCTCCATGTCGTCGCCGCGATGCAGCGCGCGCCCGGCACCGTCTGGATGGGCCCCGAAGGGCCGATCACGCGCGAGATGATCCTGGCCGCGGTGCCGGAGATCGCGAGCCGGCGCATCCATATGTGCGGCCCGCCGGCGATGATGGGCGCGATGCGCGGCGTGCTGGCGGAACTCGGCGTCCCCGAAGCGCAGCTGCACACCGAGGCGTTCGGTCCGGCCTCGCTGCCGGCCGACCACGAGGATCTCGAGGTCAAGCCCGCGCCCCCGCCAGCGGATAAGCCGGCCCCGAGCGCCGAGGTGGCGCCGAGCACGGTGACCTTCTCCGTGTCGGGGGTGTCGGCGGCCTTGCCCGCGGACGAGACCGTGCTGGAGGCGGCCGAGGGCGCGGGCGTCGAGATCCCCTATGCATGCCGTGCGGGCACATGCGGCGCCTGCGTGGTCAAGCTGCTGCAGGGCGAAGTGACGATGGAGGTCGAATCCGGCCTTGCGCCCGCCGACAAGGCGCAAGGCTATGTGCTCGCGTGCCAGGCGAAGGGGACGGGCACGCCGCTCGTGGTCGAAGCCTGATGCGCGAACGCAGCGACATTGCCGTGGGCCTGCTGGTCGCGTTCCTGCTGCTGTTCCCGTTCGGCTATCTCGTGCATGTGTCGCCCCGCTTTCCGGGTAGCCTGGCCGGCGGGATCATCGGGATCGCAGCGCTCGTGCTGATGCTGCTGACGCTTCCTTATGTCGCGGCCAAGCACATCGCCTGGGTCGACAAGGCGCTCTCCCGGGTCGTCAGCAAGCCAACCCTGCTCGCCATCCACGTCTATGCCGGCGTGCTGGCGCCGATCCTGGGTCTGGTCCACGCCGCGCACAAGCTCGAAAGCCCGGTCGGCCTGCTTCTGACCGTCCTCCTGCTGATGACGGTCATCACCGGCTTCATCGGCCGCTACCTGCTTGCCCAGCTTGGTCGGGCGCTGCGCGGACGCAGGTCAGAACTGGCCTCGCTTCGCGCCGCCTTCCTCGAGGAGCCGGCGGCGCCGACGCAGGCCGATACCGCAGCCCCGCCGCTGTCGGGCTGGAAGCGCTATCTGTTCGTCGCCGGGGATGCGTCCGCGGGCCAGCGCCCCCAGGACAAGGCGGGGATCGCCGCAGCGCTGGCCGATACCGAATTCGCGATCCGTGCCGAAGAGGCAACCAACACCCTGTTCGCGCGGTGGCGGTTCCTGCACATCCTGCTGGGCTGTCTCATCTTCGCGCTGCTCGCGCTCCACGTCGGCGCGGCGATCTATTACGGGCTGCGCTGGCTATGAGCTGGCAGCGTCTTTCCTACGCCGTCTTCATCGCAGCCCTGCTGGTGATGGTCGCCGCGGTCGCGATCCGGATGCGATCGGACGCGCCGAGGGATGCCGGCCTGGTGGCGCAGCTCGTCTCGCCCGGCCCGCTCTCGAGCGCGCACCAGTCCTTTGCCGGCCAATGCACGGCCTGCCACACGCCGGGCAAGGGCGTCGAAACCCGGACCTGTCTCACCTGCCATGCGGGCACCGATTTCGGGACGAAGCAGTCGACGCAGTTCCACGCGAAAGCGACGCAGTGCACCTCCTGCCACGTCGAACATGAGGGAGAGCGCGGCATCATCCGCATGGATCACGCCGCGTTGCTCGACATGGCGAAGTGGCGGCAGCCTTTGGCGGGCATGTCGACAAACACTCGAAGCCTGACCCCCGAGACCGCGCTCAATTGCGCGAGCTGCCATGCGTTCCGCGATCCGCACCAGGGCCTGTTCGGCACCGACTGCGCGAGCTGCCACAAGACCGACAGCTGGAAGATCGCCAATTACCGCCATCCATCGGTCAATTCGACGCAGTGCGCCGAGTGCCACAAGGCGCCGCCGAGTCACTTCATGGAGCATTTCAGCATGGTCTCGCAGCGCGCAGCCGGATCGAAGGCGCGCGTCGACCAATGCTATGCCTGTCACGCCACCGACAGCTTCAACAATATCCGCAAGCGAGGCTGGTATGATCACCATTGAGGCCGACTGGCTGAGCGCCTTCTTCCGGCTCGCGGTGATCGGCCTGGAACTGGCGGGCACGCTGACCATCCTGGTCGGCGCGGGGCTCGCAACCTTTCTGTTTGCGCGGCGGGCGAGGGCGGGCGACCGAACCGAGGCCTATAGCGCGTTCCGCTCGGCGCTCGGCCGCAGCATCCTGCTCGGCCTGGAATTTCTGGTCGCCGGCGACATCGTCAAGTCGCTGGTGATCAACCCAACGCTCGACGATCTCATCGTTCTGGCCGGGCTGGTGCTGGTGCGGACCTTCCTGAGCATCTCGCTCGGGGTCGAGATCAACGGCCACTGGCCCTGGGAGGAAACCCGGATGGCGCGGGAGAAGGCGCGTGCGGCGTCGGATGGGTCGCCTGCGACGGCTGAGGCCGCCGGATGCGGCACAGCGCTCAAGGGATAGCAGATGGGAGGTGCATGATGATCGAGAGACGCGAATTGCTGATGGCCGGCGCCGGCCTTGCCGCCGCCGGAACGCTGGCTGTGCCGGCGGCGGCGCAGCAGCATCGAATGGAAGGGATGGCGATGTCGATGACGGACTGCATCGACGATTGCGTGGCTTCGCACCGCATGTGCCTGGAAACCGCCGCTTGGCTGACGAAGCAAGGCGGCGCGTCAGCTACGGCGTCGCTGATCGCCATGCTGAACGACTGTGCGGAACTGTGCCAGGCGACCGCCAACTCGATGCTGCGGGAATCTGCCCTGCACCGCATCGTCTGCCGCGCCTGCGCCGACGCTTGCGAGCGCTGCGCCGAGGAATGCGGACGCCATAGCGCGGACCAGCGGATCGCGCGTTGCTCGGCCACCTGCAAGAAATGCGCGGCGAGCTGCCGAACGATGGCGGACATGTCGAGCTGAGCGGCGCGCTTCGCACGTGCCCCACATAGTCACGTTCAGGCCAGAGCCCCCGGTCACAGCTTGTGTGTCCGACAACTACGCCAGGACAGCGATCATGGCACGTGGCACAAAGTCCGAGTATCCGGCAACGGCGGAAATCATCGCACCCGCCATCGCCGGAGCCTTCCGTGCCGCCACCCGATAGTCGGGTAATGCCGAGCACCATCTTTACGATTGCGTGAACGCTCCACGGTCGATCTGTATTGGAGAAGTCAGTGTCAACCGCCGAATTTGTCAACCGGCTACCCGAATTGCTCCGCCCCAATCCAGCAAGGGTAGTGATCAGACCCTATATGCCGTCGACGGAAACCTATAAATATGCGGTACCGGATCAGCCACGTGCGCAGCGCATCGCCGACCGCGTCCTGGCGCTCGACCCAGCATCGCTCCACGATGAGTTGCAACGCATTCTTGATGATTTCTCGGGAAGGCATCGTGAGGTTCCGTCCCTGTTTTTGCGGCGGTTCCACGAGGTTGATGGCATCATCGTCTGTGATTGCGAGGTCACCCATGAACAGGCGCTCTTGATCGGTGCCCATTTTTGCAACGAATATTCCTATGAGGCAGCAGCGCTTTTCAATCCGAGCATCGTCCTGCATCCTGATCAGTCTGCTGTACCTGAAAACTCTCTCCGATTCATTCTTTCCCTGCGAGGCGTGGGCGAGGGGCATATCTCCTCCGTCACCTTTCGCACCGGGTTTTGCGCCGCGGACGGAACCATAGCAATCAATCCTCCGAGCCCCATGCCGCTCGTGCTGGAGACTGAAAACATCTCCGGCGAGGACGGGCCGGACGCGGGCATTCGGATCAAGTGCGATGGCAGCCACGATCTCTCGGAGATCGTGATCTTTCCGACAACCCCCAGCCAGCGTGGTGGCATCGAAGACCTTCGCTTGGTCCGCTTCCTGGACGACGATGGCCGAGCCACCTATTTCGGTACATATACGGCATTTAGCGGCCAGTCCGTCCGGCAGGAGTTGTTGTCCACGCCGGACTTCCGGACATTCGAACTCAGACCGCTGCGTGGGGATGCCACCGGTAGCAAGGGCATGGCGCTTTTCCCCCGACGCATTGCCGGGCACTTTGCCATGCTTGGGCGCGAGGATAACGAAAATATCTGGTTCCTGACGTCCGCGGACATTCACGACTGGAGTGGCGGAGCGAAAGCCATCGAACCTCGCTGGCCTTGGGAGTTTGTCCAGATCGGTAATTGCGGATCGCCGATCGAGATCGACGAAGGCTGGCTGGTCGTAACTCATGGAGTCGGCGCCGTTCGGAACTATTGCATCGGGGCGTGCCTGCTGGACCGTGACGATCCCTCGAAGCTGCTGGCGCGGACGAAGCTACCGCTTTTGCGGTCGGACATGGATGAGCGCGAAGGTTATGTGCCAAACGTAGCCTACAGCTGCGGCGCGATGGTACATAATCGGGTGCTGGTACTGCCTTATGCCATTGCTGACAGCTTCACCACTTTTGCCACTATTCCTCTCGAGCGTCTGCTGGCCGCCATGGATTAGTCACTGTTGCCGACCTGTCCTGCTCTCGAGTCCGAACCATAGTTACACATCGGCACAACAACGATGCCAGTGCGATAATTTATGGCCATCTCAGAGACGGACTTCGCACATTACGTATACAGCAAGGCGGAAGGTGACACCATTTCACGGGCAAGCTCCGGAAGGGGCGACAATCGACCGGGCATATGCTCGATCGAACGGGAAACCCAGACTTGAAGGAATGGATACTTGCGCAAGAAGACGGCAATGATCGCTTCGCTCGCAGCTCTCGGCTTCCTCGCCGTCAGTGCCGGACCGGTGCTGGCGGACGGGATGCCGCCGGGCATGCCCGATCTTGAGGAGACCCTCAAGGCCAGGCCGGCGCCTGCCCAGCCCGATCCTGCCCACATGCAGGGCATGGCTCACGGTAAGGAGCAGATGCACGGCCAGATGATGCAGGGCCATCGAATGGCGATGCGGGATTCGCAGGACCAGGACGGCGCCTCCGGCATGTCACACAGGTCGGACGGTGGTTGCTGACCCTGCCATCATTCCATCAGACGACAAGGTTGACGGACAAGATCATGGCCGCTTTCAACCGAAGCCTTGGTCCGCCGTTCCCACGGCGGGCCAATCGCTTTTCTGGCCGGTCTCAGGACGAGAAAACCAGGCCGGGTCACATTTTTGATCGATCCCGGATCATCATTTTACGCGCCTGCTCCAGCAGGCACACGGCCGATCGGATTTCGATTCGTAACTTACGTATACAGACAGCGTCTCGCTAGCAGCATTGAAGCTTCGGAATTGCCGGGATCGGAACGTCGATCGGGCAACAGGAAGAACACTCGGAGACCCTCAATGCGACAGACGACATTTCTCGCGGCGCCCGTCAGCCTCTTCGCGACGCTAACCTTCGCCGCCGGCACCGCTCTCGCCCAGTCGACGCCCGCGCCCGCGCAGGCTGCGCCGGCCCATGCCCACCAGCAGGGCATGGATCATGGCGGGCAGCAGATGCACGATCAGATGATGAAGGATCATCAGGCCGGCGCGCAGAAGCAGCAGGGGCAACCGGCCCAGCAGGATCAACAGGGCATGTCGGGGATGGCCGGCATGTCCGGCGGCTCGCCTGCATCGAACGGCTCGGGCATGGCCGGTAAGGCGAAGAGTGGCTGCTGCAAGATGCCGATGAAGAAGGCCAAGCCGGCGGCGAAGAAGAAGACCGCCAAGCCCATGGCCGACAAGCCGATGAGCGACATGTGAGGTTTCCAGCCCCGAGAACAGACCCCAGGGGCTGAGGGCCCGCCGTTCCCCCGCGGCGGGCCAGTTCTTTGACGATGCCCAGCGTCGCCCCGTGCTCCCAGCTTTCAAAACCGGGTCCGAGCGTCTGACTTGACAGAGGAAACAGCGATGCGAAAACATCTTGGCGTCGGTGCTGCTGTTGGCTTCTGCTCTTTGGCAGCACGCCGCTCCTCGCACAGGGTATCGGCCATAGCTTGTTCATGCGCGGCAAGATCGTCCGTATGGATGCGGGCGGCACAGTGGCCTGCCTGGGTAAGGCCGATGGCGCGCACATCGGGCAGATACTCGAAGTCTATCACGCAACGCCGCGCCACCGCCGTCTTGTCGGTCATGTCGAAGTCGACCAGATTTTCGACGACCATTATGCTCATTTCCGCGTGAGGGACGGGACGCTTCAGAAAGGCGATTGGGTGAGCCTAAAGCGCGTCCGGGCGTAACGCCAGAATTGGAATGCCAAGCGCCGCCCTCGCCAAAAGAAGACTCGGCCGAGTAACGCCTGTCTCGGCATAATTCCGATCAGGCGTGCGCGAATACGTTCAGGAGTCGATGAATAGTCATCGGCTCTGTTGGCGTGTCTGACCCTCAAGCCCGCGACCCCGATACCAGACTACCTTCTGCGGAACTTACTTATAGGCCACCCGGGCAAAGAGATTACTCCGTCAGGCCATCGATAGAGATGGAGTCAGGTTATGTTCGAGAAGGCGATCGGGACCATTAACGCGGCGGCCTCCTTCCGACACCGCTATGATAATTTCATCGGAGGCCGCTGGAGCGCTCCTGCGGGCGGCGAGTATTTCGCCGACACGAGCCCGATCAATGGCGCCCAGATCGCAGAGTTCGCGCTGTCGACGCCGGAAGATGTCGAGCGCGCGCTCGATGCGGCGCACGCCGCCAAGGATCAATGGGCAAGGATCGCGCCCGCCGAACGCGCCAGGATTCTCAATCGCGTCGCCGACCGGCTCGAAGACAATCTGGAGTTGCTGGCACTTGCCGAGACGATCGACAATGGCAAGCCGATCCGCGAGACGCGCGCTGCCGACGTGCCGCTCGCGATCGACCATTTCCGCTACTTCGCCGGCTGCATCCGGGCGGAGGAAGGCGGCATCTCGACGATCGATGCGGACACCATGGCCTATCATTTCCGCGAGCCGCTCGGCGTCGTCGGCCAGATCATCCCGTGGAACTTCCCGCTGCTGATGGCGGCGTGGAAGATCGCCCCGGCGCTGGCGGCGGGCAACTGCACCGTCATCAAACCCGCATCCCAGACGCCGCTCACCTTGCTGATGTTCGCCGAGCTCACCGCCGACATCCTGCCGCCCGGCGTGCTCAATGTCGTTACCGGCCCGGGACGGACCGTTGGCCAGGCGATCGCCGCCAATCCGCGCATCGCCAAGGTCTCGTTCACCGGCGAGACCGTCACCGGCAAGCAGATCATGCACGCCGCGGCGGACCATCTGATCCCCCAGACGATGGAGCTTGGCGGCAAGTCGCCCAACATCTTCATGGCGGACGTGCTCGACGAGGACGATGCCTTCTTCGACAAGGCGCTCGAAGGCTTTACTTTGTTCGCCTTCAACAAGGGCGAGGTCTGTACCTGCCCGTCGCGCGCCCTGATCCATGAGTCGATCTTCGACCGCTTCATCGAGCGCGCCGTGGCGCGCGTCGCCGCGATCCGCCAGGGCGATCCGCTCGACCCGTCGGTCCAGGTCGGCGCGCAGGCGTCGGAGGACCAGCTCCACAAGATCCTGGGCTATATCGATATCGGCAAGGCCGAGGGCGCGCAGTGTCTGGTCGGTGGCGCCAGGGCGCTGCCGGGCGGTGCGCTCGACCAGGGCTATTTCGTGCAGCCGACCGTGTTCGTGGGTCAGAACCACATGCGCATCTTCCAGGAGGAGATCTTCGGTCCCGTCCTGTCGGTCACCACGTTCAAGACGGTCGAGGAGGCGATCGCACTTGCCAATGACACCGCCTACGGTCTTGGCGCGGGCGTCTGGACCCGGAGCGGCAACACCGCCTACCGGCTCGGCCGCGCGATCGAGGCCGGGCGGGTCTGGACCAACTGCTATCATCAGTACCCCGCCCATGCCGCCTTCGGCGGATACAAGGCATCGGGCTTCGGGCGTGAAAACCACCGGATGATGCTCGATCATTATCAGCAGACCAAGAATCTGCTCGTCTCCTATGACGAGCACGCGCTCGGCCTATTCTGACCCCCCGCTTAAAAGGAGAAACGGACATGGCGAAAACCATGAAGGCGGCGGTCGTCCGCGAATTTGGCAAGCCCCTGGTCATCGAGGACGCGCCGATCCCGACGGTCGGCCCCGGGCAGGTCCTGGTCAAGATTGCGGCAACCGGCGTGTGCCATACCGACCTGCACGCGGCAGAAGGGGACTGGCCGGTCAAGCCCAACCCGCCCTTCATTCCTGGCCATGAGGGCGTCGGGCATGTCGCCGCCATTGGTGCCGGCGTCACCCATGTGAAGGAAGGCGACCGGGTCGGTGTGCCCTGGCTCTACACCGCCTGCGGGCACTGCGTGCATTGCCTGGGTGGCTGGGAGACGCTTTGCCACGAACAGCAGAACACCGGCTATTCGGTCAATGGCAGCTTTGCCGAATATGTCCTCGCCGATCCCAACTATGTTGGTCACCTTCCCGACAATGTCGACTTCCTCGACATTGCGCCGATCCTCTGCGCGGGCGTCACCGTCTACAAGGGATTGAAGGCCACCGAGGCCCGACCCGGCGAGTGGGTGGTCGTCTCCGGCATTGGCGGGCTCGGCCACATGGCGGTGCAATATGCCCGAGCCATGGGTCTCAATGTGGCCGCGGTCGACATCGACGATAGCAAGCTCGACCTCGCTACACGCCTTGGCGCCACACTGACGGTCAACGCGCGCAACGAGGACCCTTCGGCAGCGCTCAAGAAAGCCATTGGCGGCGCGCACGGGGCGCTGGTGACCGCCGTTTCGCCCAAGGCGTTCCAGCAGGCGCTCGGCATGGTCCGGCGCGGCGGCACGGTCGCGCTCAACGGCCTGCCGCCGGGCGACTTCCCGTTGTCGATCTTCGACACCGTGCTGAACGGCATTACCGTGCGCGGCTCGATCGTCGGCACGCGGCTCGATCTGCTCGAGGCACTGGCGTTCGCCGGCGAGGGCAAGGTCAAGGCCACGGTCCATGCAGACAAGCTGGAGAACATCAACGACGTCTTCTCCCGCATGCATCATGGCGACATCGAGGGCCGGATCGTCCTCGACCTCGCCTGAAGCCGACTTCGCGAAAGTACAGTTCATGTCTCCCTTACATATCCGGCCGATCGCGCGGCGCCGTTTCGTCCAGGGGCTGGCGATCGGCGGCGCGGTCGCCGGTTTCGCCCCGGCGCTTCTCGCGCGATCCGCACCAACCTTGCCCGCTGAGCTGAGCGGGACCGAGTTCGACCTCGAGATCGCCGAGCTGCCGGTCAACTTCACCGGCAAACGCCGTATCGCGACCGCCGTGAACGGCAGCGTGCCCGCGCCGGTCCTGCGCCTGCGCGAAGGCGACACGGTCACGCTGCGCGTACGCAACGGCCTCAAGGAGATGTCGAGCATCCATTGGCACGGCATCATCGTGCCGGCGGAGATGGACGGCGTGCCCGGCATCAGCTTTGCCGGCATCGCGCCGGGCGAGACCTTCACCTATCGCTTCGAGGTCCGCCAGAGCGGAACCTACTGGTATCACGCTCACACGCTCGCCGAGCAGACGGGACTCTATGGAGCGATCATCGTGGAGCCAAAACAGGTGCCGACGGCGCGGGCGCCCGATCGCGACTATTGCATCGTGCTCAGCGACTGGTCGGACGAGCCGCCGCTGCAGATCTTCCTCAATCTCAAGAAGCAGAGCAGCTACTATAATTTTGCGCAGCCGACCGCCGGCGATTTCCTCAAGGATGTCGGCACCATGGGCTTGGGCAAGGCGCTCGAGCGGCGGCGGATGTGGAACAGCTCGCGGATGAACCCGACCGACTACAGCGATGTCTCTGCCGCGACCTACACCTATCTGATGAACGGCGCGCCGCCCGCCGGCAACTGGACCGGTATCGCCGCGCCCGGCGAGCGCGTGCGCCTGCGCTTCGTCGGCGCGGGGACGGCGACGTTCTTCGACGTGCGGATCCCCGGGGTCGAGCTGACGGTCGTATCGACCGACGGGCAGCCGGTCGAGCCGGTCACGGTCGAGGAATTCCGGATCGGCCCGGGCGAGACCTACGACGTCGAGTTCACCATGCCCGAGGGCGGCGCCCGCACCATCTTCGCGCAGGCGATCGATCGGAGCGGCTATGCGCGTGGCACGATCGCACCGGCCCCGGGCATGGCGGCAGCCGTGCCGCCGCTCGATGCCCGGACCTGGCTCGAGCCGGTCGACATGATGGGCGCGATGGCGACGATGGGCGCAATGGGAGGCGACGCGCATGCCGGGCACGGCATGACCGAGATGCCGGCCAGGGCACGGCACGCCCGCACCGAATATGGCGCCAATACCGACATGCGCGTCGACTATCCGCGCACCAATCTCGACGATCCCGGCGCCGGGCTGCGCGGGCGCGGCTGGCGCGTGCTGACGCTGGCCGATCTGCGCACGCCGGGCGGCGATCCCGACCCGCGCGAGCCCGAGCGCGACATCGAGCTGCATCTGACGGGCAATATGGAACGGTTCATCTGGTCGCTCGACGGCATCAAGCTCAACGATTCCAGGCCGCTTCATTTCAAGCCAAACGAGCGGCTGCGCGTCACCTTCGTCAACGACACGATGATGGCGCATCCGATGCATCTGCACGGCATGTGGAGCGATGTCGAAGGCCCGGACGGCGCCTTCCAGGTCCGCAAGCATACGGTCGTGGTCCAGCCCGCCCAGCGGGTGAGCTTCCGCGTCACCGCCGACGCCATGGGCCGATGGGCCTTCCACTGCCATCTGCTCTATCACATGGCGGCCGGCATGTTCCGGGAGGTGGTGGTCGCATGATCCGGATTTTCCCCTCGCGCGGCATCGCTCTTGGCGCTGCCCTCTTCCTGGCGCCGGCGATCACGGCTCCCGCCCTCGCGCAGGATGCCTCGCCCCCGTCGCCCGCCGCCACCCCTGCCCAAACGGCCACTCCCGCTCAGCACACCCCTTCCGCGCAAGGCTCTCAGGACCATGCGGGCATGGACATGCCGGGCATGGATATGACCGACACGAAGGCGTCCGGTAACGGCGCCACGATGGACATGGGCTCGATGCAGGGCGGCCAGGCCCCGCCGGACGCGCGCAACTCGGACGATTATGCCGACGGCTACCGCAACTCGACGCTGCCGGGCTATGAGATGGCCGACAAGCTCTCAATCCCCAAGATACTTGTCGATGAGCTTGAGTTCACCAGCGGCAACGAGGGTCAGGGCGTGGGCTGGACCGTGCTCGTCACCAAGGGTCAGGACAATGACAAGCTCTGGCTGCGCAGCCAGGGGCTCAAGAACTCCCGCGACCAACGTCTCGATCCGGAGAGCAGCGTCGAGGCGCTGTGGTGGCACAGCAAGAACCCGTTCTGGGGCACGCTGCTCGGGGTCAGGCAGGATCTCGGCAAGGGTGCGACCACCTGGCTGGCCGCCGGCGTCGAGGGACTGGCGCCCTATTGGTTCGACGTCCAGCTCACCGGCTATGTAGGAACCGATGGGCGTCTCGCGGCGCGCGCCAAGGCGTCCTATGAGGTCTTGTTCACCAATCGGTTGATCCTTACGCCGCAGGTGGAGACCAATATCTATTCGAAGCGGTCGAGCGATCGGCAGCTCGGCAGCGGCTTCAGCAATGTCGAGCTGAGCGGACGGTTGCGCTACGAGGTGTCGCGCAAGTTCGCGCCCTATATCGGCTTCGTCTGGGAGCGCGCATTTGACGGCACGGCCGATTTCCGTCGCCTGCGCGGGGAAGGGCCTTCCGAACACAGGCTGGTGATCGGCTTGCGCGCCTGGTGGTGATCCGCGGATGGCCACTCGAGGGGTCGACCGCGAACGCGCCGCGTGACAAGGCTGGATCGCAAGCCAACGGTCGCTGGCCGGCCTCCTTTTTCGTCTTGTTGCTCGCGGCGGCTGCGGCGTCGGCGGGACAGACGGCCATTCTCGCCTTCCTTCCGGCACTGGTCGACCCGGCTCGTGGCGCGCTATCGTCAAGCGCTCATGATTTTCATGTCGCGAGCCTGACCGCGGTCCATCCCCTGGCAGCCTTGCTGGCGGCGCCGCTCTGGGGCTGGATCGCGGACCGGGTCGACTATCGGGCGATGTTGCGCGCAGCGCTGGTCATCCTCGCCCTGGTGACCGCGCCGATCGGCCTCGTCGGGCTGCCTGAGCTTTATGCATTGCGCCTGGTGGCGGGGATGGCGTCGGCCGCCATCATACCGTTGGGCTTGCTCTGCGCGAGCTTTGCCGCAAACGAGCGCGCGGACCAGGCGCGGCGCTTCACCTGGCTGACCGCCTTCTTGTTTCTGGGCGATCTCGCCGGTCCGCTGGTGGCGGAGGTCTCGGCCGCGATCCTGCCCCGCGCTCCCCTCATGATCCTCGCTTTCGGCATCGGTGCCGTCGGGGCGGCGCTTTGCGCCGTGCGTCTGCCGCGCTGGTGTGCACCTTGCATCGATGGCGGAGACCTGCCCGCGCCGACGCTCGGCGCGACGCTGATCCTGCTTTTCGTCACGATCGTCGCGGGCGGCGGGCTGGCGGCGATGCATGTCAATCTCCTGGTGACGCGGAGCGTCATTTCGCTGAGCCGCGAAGAGATCGCCTGGATGCTCAGTCTCTGCGGATTGGGCATGCTGGCAGCACAGATCTTCCATGCGAGGCTCGATTGGCTGGTGACCATGCCGAGGCGGCTTGCGGGGCTGACGCTCGGCCTGCTGGCTGCGGCGCTCTTCCTGTTCCCTGTCGCCGCGAGCATGGCCGAACTCAGTGGGATCATCGTTGCTGCCGGCTGGAGCTCGGCAACCCTTCGATTGGTCACCAGCTTCTGGATCAGCGGTGCGGCAGCCCCTTCGGGTCTGAAGCTCGGTCTCCAGCATTCCGCCGCCAGCATCGGGCAGGCGCTCGCGCCGCTGGCGATCGCCGTCGTCGCTCCCGGGGCGCAGCACTTAGTCTTGTGGGGGATTGGTGGTCTGTCGCTGGCGCTGCTTGTGTCCTTGCCGCTCGCCTGGAGGCCGCGCGCCATCGTGAAATCTTCAGCGTGATGAGGGGTAGGGGGCATCAATGCGTATAGATCATTAGGAACCCTATCGCATGCTTCCGGGAGCCGTTCATGAAGACCCGTCTTTCTGCCGCCTTGCTGTTCCTCGCCCTGCCCGGCGCAGCGCTTGCGGCGAATGATGTCGTCGTCCACCGGGACCCGGGTTGTGGATGCTGTGAGAAGTGGGCCCAGGCGCTTCGCGCGAAGCTGGGCCGCACGGTCGTCATGCGCGACGATGCGTCGCGCGGGGCGCTTCAGCGGAGGGCCGGCATGCCGGGCACGCTGGCATCCTGCCACAGCGCGATGGTTGATGGCTATCTGATCGAGGGCCATGTCCCGGTCGCCGATATCAAGCGCCTGCTGGCAACCCGTCCCGTAGGCGTCAGAGGCATTGCGGTGGCGGGGATGCCGATCGGCTCGGAGGGCATGGAAGTGGCAGGCGCCGCCCGCCAACCCTATGCGGTGGTGTCGTTCGGCAGTTCGGGCCAGAAGGTCTTCGCGCGGCATTGATCACGCACGCCTCGGCTCTCGCTGGTGATTTCCTGTTTGAATGACTGGGACTTGCTCGCCCCCACCTGTATAGTCATTTGATGCATGCTCCCGCTCGCCCCCATAGCCGCGCATCCGCTCCCCGGACGAAAGCTGCTTCTGTGGGCGAACCCGCGGTCGACGCTGCCGGTGCGGAGAAGCAACCTCGCTATGTGGCGATCAAAGACAGCATTTTCGAGGACATCCGGGAAGGTCGCCTGAAGCCCGGCGACCAGACGCCGTCAGAGGCCGAGCTCGTCGAGACGTTCAAAGTCTCGCGCATGACCGCAAACCGGGCGTTGCGGGAACTGCAATCGGCCGGTGTCGTGGTACGGCGGGCGGGGCGGGGCAGCTTTGTCGCCGAGCCCCGGCCGATCGGGCAGCTGATCGAGATCCGCAACATCGCGGAGGAGGTGCGCGGCAGGGGCCACGCCTATCGCGCGCGCGTCATTTATAATATCGAGATACGGGCTGATGCGGAAAGGGCAGCTCTGCTGGAAGTCGGCTTGGGCACGCGCCTCTTCCATTCGCTTATCGTCCATCACGAGACCGAATTCCCAATTCAGGTCGAGGAGCGCTTTGTGCTGGCATCTGCTGCGCCACGCTACGGAGAGAGGGATTTCAGCGCCTCGACGCCGAATGAATATCTGACACGTGTTGCCCCGCTCGAGCGAGTAGAGCACCGGGTGTGCGCGGCGATGCCGGATACAGCCATGCGAACAATGCTGGGCCTCGCTGAAGGAGAACCAGTGCTAATGATGACGCGCAGAACCTGGAGTCGCGGACGTCTCGTATCGCACGCTTGGCTCACGCACCCGGGCAATCGGTTCGAGCTATCGGCGGCTTTTTCTGTTGGGACCTAGCGATCAGCCCGCGCCCAACTTGACGGCCGATTTGCGCCTGCGCCGCAACCATCGCACGTCGGCGCGACTGAAGCTCTTAAACAGCAGGTAGAAGCCCGTCCCCGACAGCCACAAAGTACCGAACGCAACGAAGACGATCAGCGGGTGATTGAAGCTGGTGCGGTTCATATAGTCCATATTGTGGAGCATCCAGAAGAAATCCCAGGTGCGCCATGTGTCGCCGCGCATGACCAGGAATCGGCCGGTGTCGGCGGAGATGTAGGCGCTGCTGTTCTCTGCGTCCGCGAAATCCAGTCGCCACATGGTGCCTTCGTGCTCGCGCGCTTCCACATTCGGTTCGGCGAGCAACGTTGCCTTGCGGATCGGTGCTTCATTCACCATCGTCGCGACGTCGCGCGCGACCTGCTCGTCGACCCGAACCGGGGCGCCGCTCGTCGCGTCGATTAGCCGCGTGCCCGTGGTGGATCGAAGCTCGTAGACGGGGCGTGTGGCAAGGGACCGCAAGGCGATGCCGAGCACGGGACCATCAAGAGCGAGCTTTGCCGGCGCAATATAGTCACCGGCAGGTAGGGCGTGCTGATGGCTGGCCTGCGCACTGTGTCCGCCGACCTTCTCCTGATCGAGCAAGGCCATCATCGAGCCGCTCAGAGCCCAAAGGAGAAACTGCACGCCCAGGATCAGGCCGACCCATTTGTGGATGCGCCGAAAAATGAGCGGGGTGAACCGGATTTTCTTCATGCCTTCTTCCTGCGCCGCGGGAACGACCAAAGCAGCAGCCAAGCCCCGGCCAGCGCCATGGCAAGGGCACTCCAGGTCGCCACGCGCAGCAGCGGATTGTTGACGTCGGAGCGATCGTCATAGTCCATGATGTGCAGCATCCACGCGAAATCGAACACGCGCCACAGCGCATGGCGGCGCGAGATCAGCTCACCGGTCTGCGGAGAGAGATACAGGGTTGGCCGGTTCCAGGCATCGAATTCGACCTGCCAATAGGGAGGCTTGCGCGCCTGCATTTCCAGTGGCGCCGTCGTCAGCAGCCGGGCTGCGACGATGTCCCCGGTGCCGCTGTAGATGCGCCGAGCGGCGGCGCGGATTTGTGCCTCGCTCAAATCGGGGATGGGCTGTCCCGAACCTGCATCGAAGAGTCTGACGGCGCAGATCGGCTTTCCACATCGCGCCGGGCTGAGGCTGCCGGGGGCCGGCCGCCACAATTCAATGCTTTCGAAGCGTCTCGATGCGGTGCCGGTCCAACGCTTCGAGCAAAGCCCTGCCGATCAGCGGCTTTGCGAGAACATGATCGAAGCCCGCCTCAGCGGCCCGCGAGGCCAGCAGCGTGTCATGAAAGCCTGAGATCATGATCGCGCGTCCCGACCATCCGATCTCGCGAAGGTGACGCAGCATCGCGAATCCGTCGATGTCGGGCATGCGATAGTCGAGGATGACGCAGTCTGCCTCCTTCGCGCGGGGGTCGGCCAACAGCGCGTGGCCGGTCGTATATCCCCACACGGCATAGCCGCGCGATCTCAGCAGCAGCTGGAGGCCACGCCGCACGCCGGGATCGTCGTCGGAGACGAGGATGGTGTATCTGCCATCATGCTGAGTGGAACGGACCGATGGCATTGCGAGAAGCGGACACCCGTGTGACGATTGCACCATCGATCGCATATCGCGCCTCGTCCCGTCGCTACGTAGAGGTCGCAGTCACTTCGGCTTGCGGCCCATGCCCGCGGCAAAGGCGATCCGCAGGGCTTCGGACAAATTGCGGACCTCGAGCTTGGCCATCAGGCTCGCGCGATGGACCTCGACCGTTCGCGATGAACAGCCCAGGTCATAGGCGATCGTCTTATTGGGCAGGCCGTTCGCCAGCCCTTCCATCACTTCACGCTCCCGGGGCGTCAGTGCAGCGACCCGCACGCCGGCTTCAGAGGTTTCCAGAGTGCGAAGGTCGACATCGTCGAGACGCGCGAACGCGCGGCTGACGGCGCCGAGCAGGGCGGCTTTCTCGAAGGGCTTCTCGAGAAAGTCGACCGCGCCG
The DNA here is from genome assembly GCF_003950455.1 of Sphingomonas sp. ABOLE. Taxonomy (NCBI): domain Bacteria; kingdom Pseudomonadati; phylum Pseudomonadota; class Alphaproteobacteria; order Sphingomonadales; family Sphingomonadaceae; genus Sphingomonas; species Sphingomonas sp. ABOLE. The sequence goes on along the minus strand of NZ_QQWY01000019.1, from coordinate 78,660 downwards.
CCTTTCATGGCCTGCACCGCAACCGACACGTCGCCATGGCCGGTCAGGACGATGACCGGCATATTGACCCCGCGTGCTGCCATGGCGGCCTGAATCTCGAGACCGTCCATCTCGGGCATGCGCACGTCGAGGATGACGCAGCCGACGGCCGCCGACTTCGCCTCCTTGAGAAACTCCACGCCCGAGGCATAGGTCACGACGTCGTAGCCCGCGGTCTTGAGCGCAAAGCTCGCCGCCTTGCGGATGCTCTCCTCGTCGTCGACCAGATGGATGACGCGTCTATCCCCCATGTTCCTCCTCCGCCCGCGCATGGATCAAGGTAAAATGAAAGCGCGCGCCGCCGCGGTCGGGGCGCTCCATCCAGATACGGCCCCCATGCGCTTCGATGATGGTCCGGCAGATCGAAAGGCCGAGGCCCATGCCGTCGGCCTTTGTCGACTTGAACGCCGTGAAGAGCTGCTCCCGGACCTCGTCGGCGATGCCGGGGCCGGTATCCTCCACGGTCACCTCGATCAGCCCGTCAGGGCGCAACCTGGTCGCTACCTTGAGGTCGCGAACAGGACACGCCGCCATCGCCTCGATGGCGTTGCGCATCAGGTTGACCAGCACCTGCTGGATCTGCACCCTGTCGACGAGAACCGGCGTCGCGGCGGGATCGACCGCGAAGAAGCTGCGGATGCCGCGCTCGCGTGCACCGACCAGCGCGAGCTCGCTCGCCTCGGCGACAACCTGCGGCAGATCGTGGAGGCTCTTGTCGACCTCGCCGCGGGCGACGAAATCGCGCAGGCGCCGGACGATATGGCCGGCCCGCAGCGTTTCCTGTGCCGCATCATCCATCACCGACCGTAGCGACACGAAGGGTTCGTCGTCCCGCTCGTCGAGCATGTCGCGGATCGTCTCGAGATAGAGCGCGACCGCGGCAAGCGGCTGGTTGAGCTCATGCGCGAGGGTCGAGGCCATCGTGCCCATCGCGCTCAGCCGGGAGACATGGACCAGCTCTGCCTGCAGTTCCTTGAGCCTGAGCTCATCCTGCTCCTTGGCGGTGAGATCCCGGATGAAGCCGGTGAACAACCGCTGCCCGTCTTCACCGGCCTCGCCAACCGACAGCTGCATCGGGAAGGTCGAGCCGTCGCGGCGCTGGCCGACCACGACGCGGCCGAGGCCGATGATCCGGCGCTCGCCGGTCTGGAGATAATGCGCGATATATTCGTCATGCCGGTCGCGATCGGGCTGGGGCATCAGGCAGGAGACGTTGCGGCCGACGAGCTCGGTTTCCGAATAGCCGAACAGGCGTTGGGCGGCCGCGCTGAACGACGTGATGTCGCCGGTCTCGTCGATGATGATCATCGCATCGGGGACGGTCGCCAGGATCGACTGGAGATGCTGCTCGCGGGTCTCGATTGACGCCCGGACCGCCGCCTCGTCGGTGACATCGCGACTGATGCAGGCAAAGCCTCGATGTGCGTCGCCTTCGAACAGGGCGCTGATCGTCAGGCGCGCGAGATACTCCGCTCCGTTCTCGCAGACCCGCCACGCTTCGCGCTCCAGCGTGCCTTCGTGAAGGGCGGCCGCCAGGTCTGCGCACGGGCGGCCGGCCGCAATCTCGTCGGGCGGGTAGAACAGGTCATGGGGCTGTCCCAGGACGCGATCGAGGGGCCAGCATTCGGCACGCTCGCCTTCTTCATTATAGCTCAGCACGATCCCGGCAGGATCGAGCAGCGTCAGGACATGGCCGCCAGCCTGTCGCAGGAACAACGGCGCAAGCCGCACCACCTCCCTGGCAATCTCGTCCGCCCCGCGCCTCGTGTCGACCATCGGCCGGCTCACATACCTGGCCGGGCGCACGTATCCGGGCGTAGCCCGACCGTGCCACTCAGCGCCGCGCGAGTATGGCCTTCATCTCGTCGATTTCCTGCCGCTGCGAGCGCTTGATCGCTTCGCAAAGCCGGATGACTTCCGGATCGCTGAGCTTTGCTTCCTGGCACATCAGGATCGCCCCGGAATGATGCGGGATCATCGAGCGCAGAAAGGCCGTGTCGCCGATCGTGGTCTGGGTGCGGATGAGTGCAAAGCTGCCGAAGAAGGCGACCAGCGACGCGGCGATCAGCGCGATGTTGGCGGCCTTCGACACGAACATGTGTCGCATGGCGAGGATCATCAGCACCACCATCGGTGCGACCATCATCAGCGTCATGTAGAGCATGTTGAGGTTGTTGTAGAAGCTGTCGAGCCCGTCGATCATGACGAACATCACCAGATACATGATGACGCCGCTGATGACGGTCTGAACGGCAAGGCTCCAATAGGCACCCATCTTCCGGGTGTTCATGTGGGACGAATGGTCCATGGCGTATCTCCTTCGCTCGGCGCCGGCCGACCTGGGTATGAGTGTAACGCCCCGCTCTCTTGTTCGCCCCCGCCATCAGCCGTCCTGATGCTAAAACCAGAAGCGAACGCCGGCGACGAAGCTGGTGGCATGGACGTCCTCGCCCGCAAGCCTCGACAGCCGCGCCGTGTCTCCGGCTTTGCGCAGATAGGAAACGCCGATGTAAGGTGCGAACTGGCGGCTGAATTCGTAGCGCAGGCGCGCGCCGAGCTCTATGTTGACCAGCCCCGAACCGATGTCGTTCTCCGGAATATCCTGCGCGGCGAAATTGACCTCGGCGCGCGGCTGCAAGATCAGGCGCTGGGTGATGCGCTGGTCGTAATAGCCCTCGACCCGGCCCAGAACATCGCCCTTGGTCGAGAGGAACAGCGCGCCTTCGACCTCGAACATGCCAGGAGCCAGGCCCTCGACGCCGATCGTCGCGTAGGTGCGGTCGGGCCCGCGGCCGAAGTCCTGGCGGATACCGCCCTGAAGATTGAAATAGGGGTCGATGGCCCGGCTGTAGAGCACCTGCACCTCGGCGCTGTCGATGCCGCGGCCGAACTCGCCTTCGCCCTCGCTCTTGAGCCAGAGGCGGTTGATGTCGCCGCCGTAAAAGCCTTCGCCATCCCAGCGATAGCCATCGCGGCCGCTATGCGCCTGATACTCGAACAGGTTGAGCAGCACCTGCCCGAAATTGTTGCCGCCGCTGTCCTTCATCATGATGTCGCGCGAGCGCGCCATCTCGCCGCCGGGAAAATCCCGATCGGCGAAGTGGTCGCCTGGGGGCGGCGGCGGGGGCGCATTGCCGGCCGGAAGTGCGGTGCCGGTCATTTGCATGCCGGGCATGGCGGGCGTTCCCGGCGTCGCTGTCTGGCCATGCTGCGCATGGTCCATCCCGGGCATGTCGGGCATCGCGCCGTCCTGATGCTGGGAGTGGTCCATGCCCGGCATCTCCGGCATTGCGGGAGACGTGGATTGCGGCTGACCGGCCGCATTTGCTTGCGCCGCGGGAGTGGTCTGGTGCTGCGAATGGTCCATTGCCGGCATGGTGTCCGGCGCTGGCTTCTGAGCGCGCGGCCTGGCAGTGGGCTTGGGGCGCGGCGCGGCGGCCTTGTCCTTCTTTTTCTCCTGCGCCGGCCGCGCCCCGCCCGGCGGCGCCATGCCGGGCATGTCGTGCATCGAATGATCCTGGGCAAAGGCGGGTGCGGCGGCGAGAAGGGCGATCGCGCTCACCAGCGGCGTGAGGATGCGGGTCATTGCGCGTCTCCCTTCGGACGCACGCTCACGACCCGCATCATCCCTGCATGCATGTGGTAGAGGAGATGGCAGTGGAAGGCCCAGTCCCCGACCGCGTCGGCGGTGAAGTCCCAGCTCACCTTGCCGCCGGGCTGGACGATGACGGTGTGCTTGCGCGGCGCATGGTCGCCATGCCCGGTCACCAGCTCGAAGAAATGGCCGTGGATGTGGATCGGATGCCCCATCATCGTGTCGTTGATGAGATTGACGCGCACCCGCTCGCCTTCGATGAACGGGATCGGCTCGTGATGGTCCGACATTTTCTCGCCGTCGAACGACCACATGAACCGCTCCATGTTGCCGGTGAGGTGGATGTCGATGCTGCGGCTCGGCGCGCGCACGTCTGGATTGCGCTCGAGCGCCATCAGATCCTTGTAGACGAGCACCTTGTGGCCGACGTCGGTGAGGCCCTGGCCGGGCTCGCCGGTGCGGTCGACGGGCATCGGCGAGATGGTCTGGACGCTCGGATCGCGCTTCACCTGCGGCGCGTTCGAGAAGTCGCGCATCTTCATCGAACCCATCGCGTGCCCGCCATGATCCATGCCCGCCATCTGGCCATCGGCGCCCATCGCGCCGTGGTCCATGCCGGCCATCGATCCATGATCCATCCCGCTCATCGCGGAATGATCCATCCCCGAATGGTCCATGCCCGCCATGGCGCTGTTGTCCATGGTCGCCATCGCTGCCGCCGCGCCGGTCGCGAGGCGCGCGGACGCGTTCTTCTCGGCCGTCGGATCGACGCCCCGCATAGCGCCGCCCGACATGTCCATGCCTTCCATGCCCGGCATCGAGGACATGTCCATGCCCATGTCCTTCATGTCGGCGAGCGGCCGTTTGCGTAAGGGAGGCACCTCGCCAGCCATGCCGGCGCGCGGCGCGAGCGTGGCACGCGCCATACCCGAGCGGTCGATGGCCTCGCCGACAAGAGTATAGGCCTTGTCCTCGCCTGGGCTGACAACGACGTCGTAGGTCTCGGCGACACCGATCTGGAACTCGTCGACGGTGACGGGCACCACATTCTGCCCGTCGGCCTGGACGATGCTGAGCGGCAGGCCGGGTACGCGGACGTTGAAGGTGGTCATCGCCGACGCATTGATGACGCGCAGCCGCACCCGCTCGCCCGGGGTGAAGAGCGCGGTCCAGTTGTCCATCGGACCATGGCCATTGACGAGATAGGTGTAGGTCGATCCGGTGACATCGGAGATGTCGGCGGGGTCCATCCGCATCTGGCCCCAGTCGAGCCGGTCCTTGAGTGGCTGGTCCTTGCCCGAGAGCAGCCCGGCCAGCGTCTGGCGCTGGAAGTTGAAATGGCCGGGGTTGACCTTGAGACGCCGGAAGATCGCCTGCGGCGAGAGTGCGCTGTGATCGGCGAGCACGATGACATGCTCGCGGTCATAGGCGACCGGATCGGCACCGGCGGGGTCGATGATGATCGGGCCGTAATGGCCTTCCTGCTCCTGCAGGCCCGAATGGCTGTGATACCAGTAGGTGCCGCTTTGCACGACGGGGAACTGGTAGAGGTAGTTCGATCCCGGCTTGATGCCCGGAAAAGACACGCCCGGCACGCCGTCCATATTGGCCGGCAGGATCAGCCCGTGCCAGTGGATCGAGCTGTCCTCCTCGAGTTGATTGACGACGTTGAGCCGCACGCGCTGGCCTTCGCGCAGCCGGATCAGCGGGGCGGGGACCGTGCCGTTGAGACCGATTGCGCGGAACTGGCGCCCGTCGATGCTCATCGACTGCCGGGCGATGGTCAGCGTGATGTCTTCGCCCGACACGGTCGGTAGCGTCGGTCGCATCCCCGGCGAGATGGTCTGCGCCCAGGCAGGCAGCCAGGCTGATAATGCGGCGCCACCACCGGCGAGGGCCGCGCCGCGAAGGAACTGGCGGCGGTCGAGGGCAGAAATCATTCGGTTTGTCTCAGCTTGCGGAAAGAGGGCGGACCTATTGGAAATACGCAGCCCACCCGCCTGCCCCTCAAACTTTCTTCAAACTTTCCGCGAGGCGCGCCCGGGCGCGGTAGAGGCGGGTCTCGACGGCCTTCTGGGAGATGCCGAGGATCTCGGCGGTTTCGGCTTCCGATTTCTCGTCGATCGTCCGCAGGATGAGCGTGTCCTTGAGCGAGGCGGGCAGGGCGGCGATCGCCGTCATCGCCTCGGCGAGTTGCTGTTCGGCATCCAGGGCGCGGTCGGCCGAGGGGGCGTCGTCGACGATATGTTCGGCTTCGCCCAGAGGAAGGGCGAAGGAAAAGAAATTGCGGACCGCACGGCGACGGCGCCAGTCGTGGCATTTGTTGATGACGATCCGCGACATCCAGACCGGGAAGGGCCGCGTCCCATCATAGCGGCTGAGCGCGGAAAAGGCGGCCACGAAGCTCGCCTGAGTGACGTCGAGCGCCTCGTCGGGGCTACCGACATGGCTGCGCACGAGACGGTGTACCCAGCCCTGATGCCGGCGGACCAGCTCGCCATAGGCCGCTTGCCGGCCCCCCAGCGCCAGAGCCGCAAGCTCCCCGTCCGAGCAGTCGGGGAGGTGGAGCGTCATTTTTTCTCGGCCGTCAGCGCTTTCACGACGGCGTCGTCGAACTTCACCGTCTGGTCGGGGCGGAGCACCGCACGCATCGCGAAGATATGCTCGAGCGTTTCCTTCTGCAGCGCGCCCATCGCCTGGTGTGACCGGTCGACGGCGGCGGAGACCTGAGGCCCATAGCCATGTTCCGACCTGATGGCCTGCGCGAGCCATGCATTGTCGGCGCGCAGTTCCGCTTCCAGGGCCTGTCGGCGGATGGCGTAGCGGGCTTCGATAGCCTCGAGCCGTGCATGTTGCGCGCTATCCAGCTTGAGATCGCGATGGAGCAGGTCGTGCAGCTCATTCTCGACAGGGGGCGCCGGCACGACATAGAGCCGGCCGATCACGACCCCCGCTACTGCCGCAACAAACGTCAGCAGCACGAGAAGGAGAAGGCCGCGGCGATCGCGCATCATTGCGCGCTCAGCAGCGTCGAAGGAGCGAGCGCGAGCCGCGCGTCGAAGGGCGATGCCGCAGCATCTGCCGAACGCACTGGCACCGCGGAACCGGCGATGCCGATGAAGAGCGCGACCGCGGCTGCGACACCGAAGGTCGTGGCGCTCAGGCGCGGCATGGCCTGGAGCCGGGCGATCTCGGCCATGACGCGGCTGTCCAGCCCGGCAAGCCGGGGATCGAGGGGGGCTTCCCGCAACCGGCTGAGCATGTCGTCGAGGTGGTCCATGATGTTTCTCCGTCTTCTCTTCTCAATACGCAGGGTGGTCTTCTAACCCTTGTCCGGGAACAAAAAGAAAATTGCGAGGGGTGCAGGTCGCGGCTGCGTATTCTCTCATGTCACTGACAGGAGAATGTCCAAATGCGCTTCTTTTCGCCGCTCGCAGCCATCGCCGCCGTCGGCCTGAGTGTTTCTGCTCCGGCCTACGCCCATCCCAAGCTCGTGTCCTCGACGCCCGCCGCCAACGCCAGCGTCCCGGCGCCGTCGCGTATAACGCTCACCTTCAGTGAAGGTCTGATGCCGAAGCTGTCGGGCGCCGAGATCGTGATGACCGGCATGCCCGGCATGCCCAACCACCGCATGACGGTAACCGGCTTCAAGACGTCCGTCGAAGGCGACAAGACGCTCGTGCTGACGCTCGCCAAGCCGCTCATGGCGGGCAGCTATCAGGTCGCCTGGCACGTCGTCTCGACCGACACGCACCGCATCCAGGGCAATCTCGCCTTTACCGTCAAGTGACGCCATGAACGACGTGGCACTCGTCGCCGTCCGCTGGGCGCTCTACGTCGATCTCGGCCTGCTGTTCGGCCTGCCGCTGTTCGCGCTCTATGCGCCCGGCGGCGGCCGGATGGTGCAGCGGCATCTGCCGATGGCGGCAATGGTGGCCGGTCTCGCCTGTCTCGCCCTCCTGCTGTCGGCGCTGGGGTTCGCGTTGCAGGCTGCGGCGATGACCGGGCTGCCACTCGCCCAGCCTGATCTTTCCATGGTCGCAGAGCTGTTCAACGGCACTTCCATGGGAACGGCGCTGAAGGCGCGCCTCGTCGCGCTCCTCGTTCTTCTGCTCTGCATCCCCTTCTATCGCCGGCAATCCCGTCCTGCCTTCATCGCCTCCACTCTGGCGGGCGCGGTCGCGCTCGCGACCCTCGCCTGGAGCGGGCATGGCGCGGCCGGCGAAGGCGAGGCGGGCTGGCTGCAACTGCTGGCCGATCTCATCCATCTGCTCGCCGCCGGCGCCTGGGTCGGCGCGCTTGCCGCCTTCCTCGCGCTGGTTCTTCCCAGGCTCGCAACCGATGATGTCGCCGCTGAAGACATGGACCAGGTCACACTGGCCGAGGAAGCCCTGCGGGGTTTCTCCCTCGTCGGCACGATCATCGTCGCCCTGCTGATCCTGACCGGGACGGTGAACGGCTGGTTTCTGGTCGGCCCGGGCAACATCGCCTCGCTCGGTCAGTCGAGCTACGGCCTGCTGCTCATCGCCAAGCTGGTGCTGTTTGGGGGCATGCTGGGCCTTGCCGCGCTCAACCGCTACCGCCTGACCCCGGCACTGGCACAGGCGATCGAGGAAGAGGACGCGCCACGGGCGCAGGCGCTGTTGCGCGCGAGCCTCTTCGTCGAAGGCGGGCTTGCGATCGTCATTCTCGGGCTCGTCGCCTGGCTGGGGACACTATCGCCGCCCATGTCGATGTAGCTTATCGTTTCGGACGCCTCGCGTTGGGAGAAGCCAATGCAATCCTACACCCCGCCGCTCGGGACCGGATCGACGAAAGACTATGATCGCGCGATCCGCCTGTGGACGCGGGAGAAGCGGTGGCGTGCCGCCATGCTCGCCGCCCTGGCGCCCAAAGCCGGTGAGACGGTCGTCGACGTCGGCTGTGGCACCGGCAGCTTCGCGCTGATGCTCAAGCAAGCCGAGCCCAGGACGCAGGTGATCGGTCTCGATCCCGATGCCGAGGCGCTCGACATCGCGCGGCACAAGGCCGCTGCGCGGCAGGCCGATATCGACTGGCGTCAGGGATTTGCCAGGGACGTGGCCCCGGGCACCGCCGACGCTGTCGTATCGAGTCTCGTGCTGCATCAGATGCCGGTCAGGGAGAAGGCGGCAACCCTGCGCGCCATGTTCGCCATGCTGCGCCCGGGTGGCCGCCTGGTGATCGCAGATTATGGCCGCCAGCACGGTCTCATGCGGCTCGCCTTTCGCCTGACCGTGCAGCGACTCGATGGCATCGATGATACCCGACCCAACGCCGACGGCGTGCTCCCCGGCCTGATCGCGGCGGCCGGCTTCAGGCATGTGGCCGAGACGTTTCGGCTCTTGACCATCACCGGCGCGATCGAATTGCTTACCGCGCATCGACCGGCGCAGGCCCAGGGCCTTACGGTTGCGAACGACCTTGGCTGATCCCGGCCGAGCGACCGGGTACGCCGATTTGGCCGCTTAGGCGATTACGTATTGACCCTGACACGGTGTCAGACCCTAGATCGTCAGGCGTCGAAAGGAGCAAGGCGATGAACGAGACACATGGAGCGGCGCATGGCGGCGGTTGCTGCGGCGGCCACGGCGGCGCGAAAGCGGCGACCGGCATCAAGGACCCGGTCTGTGGCATGACCGTCGATCCGGCGACCACCGCGCACCATGCCGATCATGGCGGTGAACGCTATCATTTCTGCAGCGCGGGCTGCCGGGCAAAGTTCATCGCCGATCCCGAGCGCTATCTCGGCCCGCCGGCACCGCCGTTCGCAGCGCCCGTGGGCACGATCTGGACCTGCCCTATGCATCCCGAGATCCGGCAGGACCATCCCGGGTCCTGTCCGATCTGCGGCATGGCGCTCGAACCCGCGACCGTGACCGCCGACAGCGGTCCCAGCCACGAGCTGGTCGATTTCACGCGGCGTTTCTGGGTTGGCCTGGTGCTGGCCCTGCCGGTGCTGATCCTCGAGATGGGGGCGCACCTGTTTCCTGTGATCCATCGCCTCGTGCCGATGTCGACCTCGGTATGGATCCAGTTCGTGCTGGCGACGCCTGTCGTGCTCTGGGCGGGCTGGCCGTTCTTCGAGCGTGGCTGGGCCTCGCTCAAGACCCGCAACCTCAACATGTTCACCCTGATCGCGATGGGGACGGGGGTCGCCTGGATCTACAGCGTCGTCGCGACGCTCGCGCCTCAGCTGTTCCCGCCTGCCTTCCGCGGCGAGGACGGCATGGTTGCCGTCTATTTCGAGGCCGCCGCGGTGATCACCGTTCTCGTGCTGCTCGGCCAGGTGCTCGAACTGCGCGCGCGTGAGCGGACCTCGGGCGCGATCAAGGCGCTGCTCAACCTCGCGCCCAAGACCGCGCGCCGGATCGCCGCCGACGGGAGCGAAGAGGAGATCAGTCTCGATCTGGTCGCGGTCGGCGACCGCCTGCGCGTGCGGCCGGGCGAGAAGGTGCCGGTCGACGGCGTAGTCGAGGACGGCCGCTCCTCGCTCGACGAGTCGATGGTCACCGGTGAATCCATGCCCGTCACCAAGGCCAAGGCCGACACGGTGATCGGCGGCACGCTCAACCAGACCGGTGCGCTGGTGATCGTCGCCGACAAGGTCGGACGCGACACCATGCTTGCGCGGATTGTCCAGATGGTCGCCGAGGCGCAGCGCTCGCGCGCGCCGATCCAGCGCATGGCCGATCAGGTGTCGGGCTGGTTCGTGCCCGTGGTCATCGCGGTTGCGGTGGTCGCGTTTATCGCCTGGGGTATCTGGGGCCCCGAGCCGCGCTTCGCCTATGGGCTGGTGGCGGCGGTCGCCGTGCTGATCATCGCCTGTCCCTGTGCACTGGGTCTCGCCACGCCGATGTCGATCATGGTGGGCGTCGGCCGCGGCGCCGGACTCGGCGTCCTTATCAAGAATGCCGAAGCGCTCGAGCATATGGAGAAGGTCGACACGCTCGTCGTCGACAAGACAGGCACGCTGACCGAAGGCCGGCCTGCCGTCACCCAGATCGTGCCGGCGCCCGGCTTCGACGAAGCCGAACTGCTGCGGCTTGCCGCCTCGGTCGAGCGGGCCTCCGAGCATCCGCTCGCGCTGGCGATCGTCGAGGCCGCGAAGGATCGCGGCATCCCCACGAGCGACCTCACCGACTTCGATTCCCCCACCGGACGCGGCGCGCTCGGCACCGTCGACGGCCGCCGGATCGTGCTCGGTAATGCGCGGTTCCTCTCGGAAGAGGGCATAGCAACCGACGCGCTGGCGGAGCAGGCCGACGCCCTGCGCCGGGATGGCGCCACCGCGATCTTCATCGGCGTCGACGGCACCGTCGGCGGCGCCTTTGCAATCGCCGATCCCGTGAAGCAGACGACGCCGGAGGCCCTGGCCGCACTCAAGGCCGAAGGCATTCGCGTGGTGATGTTGACCGGCGACAACCGCACCACAGCAGAGGCGGTGGCAAGGCGGCTCGGCATTGACGATGTCGAAGCCGAGGTACTGCCCGACCAGAAGAGTGCCGTCGTCGCGCGGTTGAAGAGCGAGGGGCGCGTGGTGGCGATGGCCGGCGACGGGGTCAACGACGCCCCCGCACTGGCTGCCGCCGATGTCGGTATTGCCATGGGCTCGGGCACCGACGTCGCGATCGAGAGCGCGGGCGTGACGCTGCTCAAGGGCGATCTCATGGGCATCGTGCGGGCACGGCGGCTGAGCCAGGCGACCATGTCCAACATCCGCCAGAACCTGGTCTTCGCCTTCATCTACAATGTCGCCGGGGTGCCGGTGGCGGCGGGCGCGCTCTATCCGCTGTTCGGCATCCTGCTCTCGCCGATCATCGCGGCCGCCGCCATGGCGCTCTCCTCGGTCAGCGTGGTCACCAACGCGCTGCGCCTCAACCGGAAAGCGCTGTGAACATCGGGGAGGCGTCGAAGCAAAGCGGGGTCTCGGAGCGGATGATCCGCCATTATGAGAAGATCGGCCTCATCCCGGCGCCGCCGCGCCGGGGAGCGGGTTATCGCGACTATGGCGAGAGTGACCTCCATCGCCTGCGGTTCATCGCCAATGCCCGCGATCTCGGTTTTCCGATCGAGGAGATCCGGACCCTGCTCGGCCTGTGGGCCGACACGGGCCGCAGCAGCGCCGATGTAAAGCGGGTCGCGTTGGCGCGGGCGGAGGAATTGCAGCGCAAGGCCGAAGCGCTGACGACCCTGCGCGAGACCCTCGTCGATCTCGCCGAGCGCTGTCATGGCGACGAGCGGCCAGATTGTCCCATCATCGCCGAACTGAGTCTCGACAGAAAATGTTAGCGCCGGCCGCCTCTCGGACCAGACCCGCTCTGGCGGCCGGGGTGCTGATCGCACTTGGCATTCTCACGACGGGCCTCGCGATATATTTCCTCGCAGTCCGCCCGCCACTGCTGGCGGAGGATCTTCGCCATATCGGCGGCAACCCGCAGACCCTTTCGCCGGTATTGCGGGACTGGTTCGGCGGGATAGCTGGCTCGCCCGGGCGACCGCACTGAGCCTCCTGATCGTATTTGGCCGCTTTTCATACAGCAATGTCGTGCTGAGCTCTGACTTCTGGGGCTGGCATATGCGAGGCAATCCCTCCGTAGGACTACGGAGTGCGCAGAGGCTTCCTGCGCTTCAGGGCTTGTTGCACCGCAGCAGGAGCGAAAATGTGCAGAGTCGAAGCAATATCCCTGACCCGTTGGACGGTCTGGCCACGACGCTGGATCGGTCGAGCTTCGCCGCCATCGCGCAGCTGACTTCAGGCCAGTCGCCCGCCACTTTGGCGCAGTCTTTTTCCGACTGGTGGACGCACATTCTCTGCTCGCCAGGCAGGCAGCTGCAGCTCGCCGCCAAGGGCGGGCGCAAGCTGATGCGGCTCGCCGACTATGCCATGCGCAGCGCATCCGGCAGCGATCCCGAGCCGGCGATCAATCCGCTGCCCCAGGATCGGCGCTTCGCCGACGCAGCCTGGAAGCGCCATCCGTTCGACCTGATCGAGCAGGCCTTCCTGCTCCAGCAGCAATGGTGGCATGCCGCGACGACCGGCGTGAGCGGCGTCACCGGGCACCACGAAGCGATCGTCGAGTTCGCGACCCGCCAGATGCTCGACATGGTGTCCCCGACCAATTTCATCCCGACCAACCCCGTGCTCCAGCAGCGCATCCTCGAAACCGGAGGACAATGCCTTGTCGAGGGTGCGCGATTTTTTTGCGACGACCTGGAACGCCTGGTACGCGGGGAGCCCGCAGCGGGCACGGAGGCCTATCGGGTCGGCGAGAAGGTCGCAGCCACGGCTGGCAAGGTCGTGTTTCGCAACAGGGTCATGGAACTGATCCAATATGCGCCCGCAACCGAGACGGTGCGTCCGGAGCCGATACTGATCGTGCCGGCATGGATCATGAAATATTACATCCTCGACCTGTCGCCGGAAAATTCGCTCATCCGCTGGCTGGTCGGGCAGGGCTACACCGTGTTCTGCATCTCCTGGCACAATCCCGACAGCGCCGACCGCGATCTCGACATGGAGGATTATCGCCTGCTTGGGCCGATGGCCGCCGTGGATGTCATCCAGGTGATTACCGGCACCGAGAAGATCCACGCGGCCGGCTATTGTATCGGCGGCACGCTGCTCGCCATCACCGCGGCCGCGATGGCGCGCGATGAAGATGAGCGTCTGGCGAGCGTGACGCTGTTCGCCGCCCAGACCGAGTTCAGCGAGCCGGGCGAACTTGGTCTGTTCATCGACGAGGCGGAGATCAACCTGATCGATGCGATGATGTGGGCGCGCGGCTTTCTCGACAGCAGCCAGATGGGCGGCGCCTTCCAGATGCTGCGGTCCAACGATCTGCTCTGGTCGCGCATCCTCTCGACCTATCTCATGGGCGAGCGCGAGCCGATGACCGACCTCATGGCATGGAACGCCGACGGCACCCGCATGCCCTATGCCATGCACGCGCAATATCTTCGGCGCCTGTTCCTCGACAATGACCTGTCCGAAGGGCGCTACGAGGCCGGCGGCCACCCGGTCTCGCTCTCGGGGCTGAGCATGCCGATCTTCATGGTGGGCACGGAAACCGACCATGTCGCGCCGTGGCGCTCGACCCACAAGCTCCACATGCTGACGGGCGCGGAGATCCGCTTCGTGCTGACGAGCGGTGGCCACAATGCCGGGATCGTCTCCGAGCCCGGGCATCCTCATCGCCATTATCGCATCGCGACACGGATGCAGGATGGCCCGGCGCCAGGTCCCGATGCCTGGCTGGAGCGGGCCGAGGTGCGCGAAGGGTCGTGGTGGCCGGAATGGAGTTCATGGCTTGGATCGCACTCGGGCGAGGCGGCGGCCCCACCGGCGATGGGCGCGCCCGAACGGAACTATCCGCCGCTCGGTGATGCCCCCGGGCGCTACGTGCTGGAGCGCTGAGCCATGGCCGCCGCCAACCTCATCGAGAACCGCACGTTCGACGAGATCGCCGTCGGCGATACGGCCAGCCTCACCCGCACGCTGACCGCCGACGACATCCAGCTCTTCGCGGCGGTGTCAGGCGACGTGAATCCGGCGCATCTCGACCCTGTCTATGCCGAAACGGACATGTTCCACAGGGTCATCGCTCATGGCATGTGGGGCGCGGGGCTCATCTCGGCGATCCTGGGAACCGAGCTGCCAGGGCCCGGTGCGATCTATCTCGGCCAATCGCTTCGCTTCACCCGCCCGGTGGGCGTCGGCGACACCATCACGGCCTGCGTCACCGTCGCGCAGAAGCGCGCCGAGCATCATGTCATCGTTCTCGACTGCACCTGTGTGAACCAGAAGGGCGAGACCGTCATCAGCGGCCAGGCCGAGGTCAAGGCGCCCACCGAGAAAGTCAGCCGGCCCCGCATGCCGCTTCCCGACGTGCGGATCGCCAGCCACGACCGCTTCCGCCAGTTGATGGCGCGCGCCAAGGACGGATCTGCGTGCGTCACGGCCGTGGTCCATCCGTGCAGCGCCGACGCCATGCGCGCAGTGGCTGAGGCCGCCGACGCCGGCATCGTCGTTCCGATTCTCATCGGCCCTGCGGCGCGTATGACGAATGCGGCGAAGGACGCCGGTGTCGATATTGCGGCCTTCCGGGTGATCGACGTCCCGCACAGCCACGCCGCCGCCGCCGAAGCCGTCGCGCGCGTGCGGGCCGGCGAAGCCGCGCTGCTGATGAAGGGCTCGCTTCATACTGACGAGCTCATGGGCGCGGTCGTATCGTCCGACACGGGCCTTCGGACCGAACGCAGGATCAGCCACGCCTATGTGATGGACGTGCCCGGCTATCCGCGCCCGCTCATCATCACCGACGCCGCGATCAACATCGAGCCGACGCTTGAGGACAAGGCCGACATCGCGCGCAACGCGATCGACCTTGCCCATGTGATCGGGATCGAACAGCCCAGGGTCGCGATCCTCGCCGCCGTCGAAACGGTCAATCCGAAAATGCGCACCACATTGGATGCCGCGGCGCTCTGCAAGATGGCGGACCGGGGCCAGATCGAAGGCGCGCTGCTCGATGGCCCGCTCGCCCTCGATAATGCGATCAGCGAGGCGGCCGTGCGCGAGAAAAGTATCGTCTCGCCGGTCGCCGGCCAGGCGGACATCCTGCTGGTGCCCGATCTGGAGGCCGGCAACATGCTCGCAAAGCAGCTGACCTTCCTGGGCGGCGCCGATGCCGCAGGCGTGGTGCTCGGCGCGCGCGCTCCGATCATCCTCACCAGCCGGGCAGACAGCGTGCGCACGCGCCTCGCCTCCTGCGCGCTCGCGGTGCTGCTGGCGCGGGCTGCGACCAAGGCGGCTCCCGGCGTTGCGGGACAGCGCCGCGATGGCTGAAATCCTGTGCCTCAACGCCGGTTCGTCGAGCCTTAAGTTCGCGCTCTACGCCGAGCCGGGCACTGATGAGCCCTCTTTGCTGGCGAGCGGCAAGATCGAGAATATCGGCCTTGAGCCGCACCTGATCGCGCGCGATGCGAAGGGGGATGTCCTTGCCGAGCGGCGCTGGACGAAAGACGGCACGATCACGCACGAGACGCTGCTCGAGGATTTGCTGCGGGAGATCGAAGCCTCGGTCGGCGACGATCTGATCGCGGTCGGCCATCGGATCGTTCATGGCGGCACCGACTATTCAGCGCCGGCGCGGGTCGACGCGCCACTCCTCGCCGCGCTCGAGGCGCTTTGCCCACTGGCGCCATTGCATCAGCCCCATAATCTCGCCGCGGTCCGCGCCGTCTCCAGGCTGCGCCCCGCTGTGCTGCAAGTCGCCTGCTTCGACACCGGCTTCCATCATGGCCAGCCCCCGATCGCGACGCGCCTCGCGCTGCCGCGCGCGCTTGGCGAAGAGGGCATGCGGCGCTACGGTTTTCACGGCATCTCCTACGAATATATCGCGCGGCAGCTGCGTTCGATCGATCCCGATACAGGCGGTGGCCGCACGATCGCCGCGCATCTCGGCAACGGGGCCAGCCTTTGCGCGATGGCCGGGGGGCGCAGCATCGACACGACGATGGGGTTCACCGCGCTCGACGGGCTGGTGATGGGTACGCGCTGCGGCGCGCTCGACCCGGGCGCGGTGCTCTATCTTTTCCAGCAGAGGGGCATGACGGCGCGTGAAGTCGAGCATCTCCTCTACAGTGAGTCCGGCCTTTTGGGCGTGTCCGGCGTCTCCAGCGACATGCGCGCGCTTCTCGGCAGCGAAACGCCCGCCGCTGGGGAAGCGATCGAGCTCTTCGTCTGGCAGATCGCGCGCCAGGCCGGCGCTCTCGCGTCCTCGCTCGGGGGTCTCGACACATTCGTGTTCACTGCCGGGATCGGCGAGAATTCGCCTGAAATTCGCGCCCGCGTCGCCGGTCGGCTCGGCTGGCTCGGCGTGGACCTCGACGCGGACGCGAACCTCCGAGGAGATGCAGTCATCAGCGCGCCGTCCAGCCGTGTCGCCGTCCGCGTCATCCCGACCGATGAGGAAAGGATGATCGCTATCCACGCCGCCGATCTGCTGCGTGAGGAGCCGAAAGCATGAAACCTCTCGTCGATCTTACTGGCAAGCGCGGCCTGGTGATCGGTATCGCCAACGCGCATAGCATCGCGGCGGGTTGCGCCCAGGCCTTTCACGACTGTGGGGCGAGACTGGCGGCGACCTATCTCAACGGAAAGGCCGAGCCGTTCGTGGCGCCCGTCGCGGAGACCCTGGGAGTCGAATGGCTCGCCGCGTGCGATGTCCGGGTGCCGGGCGAAGTGGAGGCCCTGTTCGAGCGGGTGAAGTCCGAATGGGGCGGCCTCGATTTCCTGCTTCACTCGATCGCTTTCGCGCCGAAGGAGGATTTGCACGGCCGCGTCGTCGACAGCTCGGCCGAAGGCTTCGCGCTGGCGATGGACGTCTCGTGCCACAGCTTCCTGCGCATGGCGCGTCTCGCCGAGCCGCTGATGTCGGATGGCGGCTGCCTGCTGTGCGTCACCTTCTACGGGTCGGAGCGGGTGGTCGAGCACTACAACCTGATGGGGCCGGTCAAAGCGGCCCTCGAAAGCGCGACCCGCTATGTCGCGGCTGAGCTTGGCCCCAAGGGCATTCGCGCCCATGCGATCTCGCCAGGCCCGATCGCGACCCGCGCTGCCAGCGGCATCGACCGCTTCGACGAGCTGCTCGAACGGGCCGCGGCGACGGTCCCGCAGCACCAGCTCGTGACCATCGAGGATGTCGGAGGGCTCGCCGCCTTTCTGGTGAGCGATGCCGGCCGCCATATCACCGGCACGATCATTCCGGTCGATGGCGGTCAGCACCTGCTCGGCTAGGGCGGCTCGCCGCGATCGGGGGCTATCCTATTTGTCGCTGGTGGCCTGCTTCTCGCCGTCGCCCGGGCTTTTCTGCCCGAACCATGGTCCGACAATGGCAGCAAAGGCATCCAGCGCCCCGGGAGCCGTCGGAGCGCTCGCGACGGCCTGCCAGGCCTGCTGCCATTCCTCGAACGCCGATCTTGTGCCGGCAATCATATGCTCGCGGACCGTGGCCATGTCCTCGAACAGTGCCCGCGGTCCGGCCGGGCTGACCGCGCCGGCGTCCGACGTCTTGTCCGTCGCGCCCGCAATCGAGGCACGCGCCTCTTCGGCGAAGCGGCCGGCGGCGCGGTTGCCGACCTCGAGCGACTCTTCGCCACCTTTCCGGGCGACTTCGGCGAGCTTCAGCATCAGGCCGACATTCGCTTTGGCGAGCGCGGCGAGTTGATCAACGGGATAGGGCATGAAACGGTGAACCTTTCTCTTCGCGTTTGAGCTCTGGCATATCGGGCATAGCGCCCTGGCCTGAGGCCCATCGCGTCGCGCCGCCGTTATTCGGCGAGGCTGAATCAGAGAGAATCGGTAACTCTACGTATGCCGAATCTGCGGCTTGCCTGCGACGCTCAGCCAATGCACTTTTGGCTTGTCGTCCATGTCGTGCCCGCGGGCAGCGACTTCTACCCGTCCCGTCATGATCGCGGCACGGTCGGGCATGATTATGGTCTGACCCGGCAACCGGCATGGGCGTGATACCGTCCATAGCCAGGCTCGGCCGGATTGCGGCGCTGCGCGGTCCCGTCCTCGACGTCGAGTTCGACGAAGGGCCGCTGCCCGCGGTCAATGAAGCGCTGCGCGTCGATGCATCGTCAGGCCCGCTGGTCGCGGAAGTGCAGAGCCATATCGATGACCGCACCGTCCGCGCCGTCGCGCTTCAGCCGACCTCCGGTCTCGCTCGTAATGTCGGCGTGACGGCCTTGGGCGCCCCCATCGCGGTCCCGGTCGGAGACAAGGTTCTGGGGCGGCTCCTTACGCCGACCGGGCAGGTGGGTGACGGCGGCGCGCCGCTTGGGCCGGATGTTCCATTGAGGCCCATTCACCGCGCACCCCCGCCGCTCGAAGACCAGAACGCGGCGACGGCGATGTTCGAGACTGGCATCAAGGTCATCGATCTGCTCGCGCCGCTCGCCCAGGGTGGCAAGGCGGCGATGTTCGGGGGCGCGGGGGTGGGGAAGACCGTGCTGGTGATGGAACTCATCAACGCGATGGTCGCGCGCTATGAAGGTGTTTCCGTCTTTGCCGGCATCGGAGAGCGATCGCGCGAGGGCCATGAGCTGCTCACGGACATGCGCGGCTCGGGCGTGATCGACAAGACCGTGCTCGTTTTCGGGCAGATGAACGAGCCGCCGGGCGCGCGCTGGCGGGTAGGGCTGACCGCGCTCACCATCGCCGAATATTTCCGCGACGAGCAGAAGCGCAATGTCCTGCTGCTCATGGATAATGTGTTCCGCTTCGTCCAGGCCGGCAGCGAAGTCTCCGGCCTGCTCGGACGCATGCCTTCACGCGTCGGCTACCAGCCGACGCTGGCCAGCGAAGTGGCCGCGCTGCAGGAGCGCATCGCCTCGGTGCATGGAGCGGCGGTGACCGCGATCGAGGCGGTCTATGTGCCCGCCGACGATTTCACCGACCCTGCGGTCACCGCCATCTCCGCCCATCTCGACAGTTCCATTCTGCTCTCGCGCGCCATGGCGGCCGAAGGCATCTATCCCGCGGTCGATCCCCTGGGATCCTCGTCGATCCTGCTCGATCCGCAGGTCGTGGGCGATCATCATTACGCGCTCGCCCAGCAGGTCCGGGAGACGATCGCGCATTATCGCGAGCTCCAGGACATCATCTCGCTGCTCGGTATCGAGGAGCTGGGCCGCGAGGATCGGCTGATCGTCGGCAGGGCGCGGCGGCTGCAGCGCTTCCTGACCCAGCCCTTCATGGTGACCCAGGCCTTCACCGGGCAAGCCGGCCGTTCTGTGGGGCTGGCCGATACGCTGAAGGGCGTCGCGGCCATCCTGGCCGGCGCGACCGACGACTGGCCCGAGAGCGCCTTCTACATGGTAGGCGATATTGAAGAGGCACGCTCTCGCGTGGGGCAGGGCGCATGAAGCTGCGGATCACCGATCCGACCGCGATCCTCGTCGACACGGACGTCAGGTCGGTTCGCGCCGAGGATGCCAGCGGCAGTTTCGGCATCCTGTCGGGCCACGCCGATTTCCTGACCGCGCTTGGCGTCTCGATCGTCTCCTGGCGGGGCGCCGATGGCGCTCCAGGCTATTGCGCGGTGCGCAACGGCATTCTGACCGTAAGCCACGGCACGGGGGTCGCGGTCGCGACGCGCGAAGGCCATGTCGGCGATGACCTCGGAACGCTCGAGCATGACGTGCTCGCGCGCTACCGCGAGCGCGACGAGGGCGAACGATCCGAACGGACCGCGTCGGCGAAGCTCAGGATGCAGGCGATCCGCCATATGGTCGAGGCCCTGCAGGGTGGTGGCCGGGAGCTTGGTCTGTGACCGCGGACAAGCCCGAGCAGCCGATCGTCGAAGCCATCCGGACCCGCGCGGAACGGCGGCGGCTTGCGCAGCGGCTTCCTTCCGTCGCCCGCAATCTCGGCCAGATCGGCGTGCTCGGCTGGCAGATCGTCCTGCCCGCGCTGGTCGGTCTCGCGATCGGCCGCTGGCTCGACCACCGGCTGGATAGCGGCATCTTCTGGACCGCGCCGCTCCTGCTCGTCGGGCTCGCCCTCGGCTGCTGGTCGGGCTGGCGCTGGATGCACCGGCAATGAGCCAGCTCTCCCCCATCCTGTTCCTGGCCCTCGGATTTGCGGTCGGCCTCGCCCATTTCGCGGCCATCGCCAGAGAAGCCGACCTCGTCACCCATGGCGGCCCGGCATCGCGCGCGATCCTGCTCAGGCTCGGGCGTCTCGCCGTCACTATTCTGGTTCTCGTCATCGCCAGCCGGCAAGGGTGGCCGGCGCTTCTTGCCGCAACAACCGGCTTCATGGGCGGGCGCCAGATCATGCTCCACCGGCTCGGAGGCGCCCGATGAAATTCGCGTCACCACTTGAAAGCCATGTGCTGTTCGCGATCGGTCCGGTGCCGATCAGCCAGCCGGTCGCCACGACCTGGGGCATCATGGCCTTCCTTACAATCGGAAGCTGGCTGCTGACCCGCCGCCTTGCGTTACGCCCAACCCGAGCCCAAGCGGCGCTCGAGCTGGTCGTCGAGACCGTCGCCGGCCAGATCCGCGAGACGATGGAGGCGGAACCGCAGCGTTATCTGCCGCTGATCGGCACGCTGTTCCTGTTCCTGCTGGTCGCCAACTGGTCGTCGCTGATCCCCGGCGTCGAGCCGCCGACCGCGACCCTCGAAACCGACGCGGCGCTGGCGCTGATCGTCTTCGGCGCGACGCTCTGGTTCGGCGTCCGCGCGCTCGGGCCCAGGGCCTATCTCGCGACCTTCGCGCGCCCCTCGATCCTGCTCGCCCCGCTCAATATCGTCGAGCTCTTCACCCGCAGCTTCTCGCTGATGGTGCGCCTGTTCGGCAACGTCATGAGCGGCGTCTTCATGATCGGCGTCGTGCTGAGCCTCGCCGGGCTGCTCGTCCCGATCCCGCTCATGGCGCTCGAAATGCTGACCGGCGCGGTCCAGGCCTACATTTTCGGCGCGCTCGCCATGGTCTTTATCGGGAGCGCTATCAGCGAGAACGGCGCCCGCCCGCCATCCAAACAGGAGTCCCCCGCATGAACTGGATCCATCTCGCCAGCATCCTCGGCGCCGCTTTCGCGATCTCGATCGGCGCAATCGCCCCGGCGCTCGGGCAGGGCAGGGCCGTCGCCGCCGCGATGGACGCGATCGCGCGCCAGCCCGAAGCCGCCAACACCGTCTCGCGCACGCTGTTCGTGGGCCTCGCGATGATCGAGACGATGGCGATCTACTGCCTCGTGATCGCGCTGCTGCTGCTCTTCGCCAACCCGTTCGCCTGACATGCGGATCGACTGGTGGACGCTCGCGCTGCAGGCGGTCAATGTCCTCATCCTCGTGTGGCTGCTCGGACGCTTCCTGTTCCGTCCGGTGATGGATGCCATCGCTGCCCGCCAGGCATCGGCCCAGGCGCTGCTCGACGAAGCGCGGGAGGCAAAGGACCGGGCACAGGCCGAAGCGCAGGCGCTCAAAACGCAGAATGACGGCTTCGTCGCGGATGCGGCGGCTCGCCGCGCCGAGATCCGGACCGAGGCCGAAGCGGAGCGCCAGCGCCTCCTCGCGCAGGCCAGGCTCGAGGCGGACGCCGTCGTCGAGCAAGGCCATGCGGCGATCGATGCCGAACGCGGGCGGGTGGCGGCGCAGTGGCGGGAAAAGGCAGCGAACCTCGCCGCCTCGATGGCAGGCACGTTGCTCGCTCGTCTCCCGCCCGAGCAGACGGTGCAGGCCATGGTCGACGCGCTCAAGGCGCGGCTCGGAGACCTTTCCGAGGCGGATCGCCGCAGCCTGGCGGCCGCCGGGCCCGTCACCGTCGCGACGCCCGCGCCGCTGACGGCCGATCTGCAGACGCAGGTAGCGCGCGCGCTTGCCGAAATCCTGCCGGATACCGCGACCCCGATCTTCGCAGTCGATCCAGATCTCATCGCCGGCGCGGAGCTTCGCACGCCCCACGCCGTCGTGCGCAACAGCTGGCGCGCCGATCTCGACGCCATGGTTGAGAGCCTCAATGAAGACGATCATGCCCGGATCGCCTGAAGACTGGCTGACGCAGGCCCAGAGCTGCATCACGCGCGCCAATCTCGGGCCGCGTGTCGATGCAATTGGCCGGGTGGAATCGATCGGCGACGGCGTTGCCATGGTCTCGGGCCTTCCGGACGCGCGCCTCGACGAATTGCTCTATTTCGCCCGGGGCCAGACCGGATTCGTCCACACGCTCGACCGGGACCGGATCGGCTGCGTGCTGCTCGACGATGCCGCCCAGGTGGAGGCAGGAGACACCGTAACCGGCTCGGGCGAGGTGGTGCGCGTGCCGGTTGGCGAGGCATTGCTTGGCCGAGTCGTCGATCCGCTCGGCCGTCCGCTCGATGGGGGCGCGCCGATCCGGGCCAGGCGCTTCGATCCTGTCGAACGGCCGGCGCCGGCGATCATCGAACGCGACCTCGTCGTCCAGCCGGTGCAGACCGGCACGCTCGCAATCGATGCGATGTTCGCCATCGGCCGGGGGCAGCGCGAACTCATTCTCGGCGACCGCGCCACAGGCAAGACGGCGCTCGCGGTCGACACGATCATCAACCAGCGCACCAGCGACATGATCTGCGTCTATGTCGCGATCGGCCAGAAAAGCTCGGCGGTCGCGCGCGTGGTCGACCAGGTGCGGCGGCATGGCGCGCCGGACCGCACCATCTTCGTCGTGGCGAGCCCCGCCGCGGCGCCGGGGCTGCAATGGATCGCGCCGTTCGCGGGCTTCACGATGGCCGAGTATTTTCGGGATGGTGGCGGCCATGCGGTGGTGGTGCTCGACGATCTCACCAAGCATGCCGCGACCCATCGCGAGATCGCCCTGCTGACCGGACAGCCGCCCGGGCGCGAGGCCTATCCCGGCGACGTCTTTTTCCTCCATTCCCGCCTGCTCGAACGTGCGGCGCGTCTCTCGACGGAGAAGGGGGGCGGTTCGCTCACGGCTCTGCCGATCGCGGAGACCGATGCCGGCAACGTCAGCGCCTATATCCCGACCAATCTGATCTCGATCACCGACGGTCAGATTATTCTCGACGCGAAGCTGTTCGCGCAGGGGCACAAGCCCGCCATCGATGTGGGCACGAGCGTGAGCCGGGTCGGCGGCAAGACGCAGCTTCGCGTCCTGCGCGACGCGAGCGGGACCATGCGCCTCGACTATGCGCAGTTCCTCGAGCTCGAGATGTTCACCCGCTTCGGCGAGCAGCCCGAGCCGCGTGTCCGCGCCCAGATCGAACGCGGCAAGCGCTTGCGCGCCTTGCTCGTGCAACCGCTGTCGAGTCCACTACGGGTCGTCGACCAGGTGGCGCTGGTCGTGGCGCTCGGCGAAGGGTTGCTCGATGGCATGACGGTCTCGGAGATATCGTCGCTCCGCACGCGGCTGCCCGCCTGGATCGACGATCACGTCCCCGATCTATGCGCGCAGATCGAGCGGACTGGACAGATCGACACCGCGCAGCGGTCCGCTCTGATGACGACGGTGAAAGCGCTGATCGAAAGCCAGCCGGCCGGTTCTGCATCATGAGCGATCGCCTCGCCGAGATCGGCCAGCGGATCGAGACCGTCCGCCAGCTCGGTGCGGTGGTCAACGCCATGCAGGGCATCGCCGCGCAGCGGGCGCATCAGGCGCGCGCGCTGCTGCCTGCGGTGCGACGCTATGCGGAGACCGCCCGCACCGCCATTGGCCAGGCGCGCCGCCTTGACGAGCCACTGGCGCGTTTTCCGGCGCGGGCGGTCGGTGGTGCGAGAGGCGGCCTTATCCTGTTCGGTGCGGAGCAAGGCTTTGCCGGGGCCTTTCCGGAGCAGCTGCTCGACGGCGCCGCGGCCGACATGCAGGACAGGCATATTCTTCTGATTGGCGCGCGCACGGCCACGCTTGCGGCCGAGCGCGGTCTGCGCATCGCATGGAGCGCGAGCATGCCGAGCAAGGCCGATGCGCTGCCCGCACTCGCGACAAGCATCATCGACGCGCTGTACGACTATCTGGACGAGGTCGGCGCGGTGCCCATCACCATGGCTTATCCGGTCTGGAGCAGCGGCAAGGGCGTCTCGATCGTGCGCGCGAGCCTCCTGCCGCTCGACCTCGACACTTTCCCCGCGTCCACGGCGGATTTGCCGCCGCTCGTCAATATCAACGCGGCGGACCTTATCGGCGACCTGACCGCGGAATATGTCTTCGCCCACATCTGCGCGGCTGCGGTCGAGACGTTCGTCGCCGAGAATGAGGCACGGCTGCGCACCATGGCGACCGCCCGCAGCCACATCGATCGCAAGGGCGAGGCCCTGCGCCTCGAGGAGCGCCTCACGCGTCAGGATCAGATCACCAGTGAAGTCGTCGAACTGAGCGGCGGGCGACATCGGCGAGAATGAATGCAGGGCAGGCATTTCTGCTGTTCAGCAAGAAACCGCAGAACCGCCATTGTCGTCGGGATCAAGGATGGAGTTGAGCATGCACTATAGTAGCGGGAACTACGAAGCTTTCGTGCGGCCCCGCAAACCTGAGGGCGCTGACAGGAAGACGGCCTGGTTCGTCGGCTCGGGTCTTGCGGGACTGGCAGGCGCGGCGTTCCTGATCCGCGACGGCGGCGTCGCCGGCGAGCATATTACCATCCTTGAGGAGCTGCATGTTCCCGGCGGCGCGCTCGACGGCCTCGACGTCCCCGAAAAGGGGTTCGTCATCCGCGGAGGGCGCGAGATGGAGGAGCATTTCGAATGCCTCTGGGATCTCTATCGCTCGATCCCTTCGCTGGAGATCGAGGATGCGAGTGTGCTCGACGAATTCTACCGGCTCAACAAGGACGATCCCAATTTTTCGCTTCAACGCGTGACGCAGAACCAGGGCCAGGATGTGCCCGACAAGGCTTTGCTGACACTCGGCGGTCGCGCGCAAAAAGATCTGATCTCCGTCTTCCTCGCGACGCGGGAGGAGATGGAGAACAAGCGGATCAACGAAGTCTTCGGCGATGATTTCCTCAGGAGCAATTTCTGGCTCTACTGGCGCACCATGTTCGCCTTCGAGGAATGGCATTCCGCGCTCGAGATGAAGCTCTATCTGCATCGCTTCATCCACCATATCGGCAGTCTGGCGGATTTTTCCTCGCTCAAGTTCAACCGCTACAACCAATATGAATCGATGGTCCTGCCGTTGGTCAAATGGTTGCAGGATCGCGGTGTCAGATTTCGCTACGGCGTCGAGGTCACCGACGTCGATTTCGACATCCAGCCCGGCCGCAAGCAGGCGACCCGGATTGCCTGGATCGAAAACGGCGTCGAAGGCGGCGTCGATCTCGGCGCCGATGATCTCGTCTTCATCACCATCGGATCGCTGACCGAAAATTCCGACAATGGCGATCATCATACACCGGCCAGGCTGAATGAGGGGCCGGCGCCGGCCTGGGACCTGTGGCGCCGGATCGCGGCCAAGGACCCGGCCTTTGGTCGTCCCGACGTGTTCGGATCGCACATCCCGGAAACCAAATGGGCGTCGGCGACCATCACCACGCTCGACGCGCGCATTCCGGCGTACATTCGCAAGATCGCCAGGCGCGATCCGTTCAGCGGCACGGTGGTGACTGGCGGCATCGTCACGGTCAAGGACTCGAGCTGGCTGCTGAGCTGGACGGTCAGCCGGCAACCCCACTTCAGGAAACAGCCGAAGGACCAGATCGTCGCCTGGTTCTATGCCTTGTTCGTCGACCGGCCGGGCGACTATGTGAAGAAGCCGATGCAGGACTGCACGGGCGAGGAGATCACGCAGGAATGGCTTTATCATCTCGGCGTGCCGGTCGAGGACATCCCCGGCCTCGCCGCGACGGGGGCGAAGACCGTGCCGGTGATGATGCCCTACATCACCGCCTTCTTCATGCCGCGCCAGGCCGGCGACCGGCCGGACGTGGTGCCCGAGGGCGCGGTCAACTTCGCCTTTGTCGGCCAGTTTGCCGAGTCGAAGCAG
This sequence comes from Sphingomonas sp. ABOLE, assembly GCF_003950455.1. NCBI lineage: Bacteria > Pseudomonadati > Pseudomonadota > Alphaproteobacteria > Sphingomonadales > Sphingomonadaceae > Sphingomonas > Sphingomonas sp. ABOLE. The sequence continues at coordinate 52,511 of NZ_QQWY01000019.1, read as the reverse complement.
CGTGATTGTATCTTCACGACGGAATATTCGGTGCGCACGCCGATGGAGGCCGTCTACACCCTGATGAAGGTCGAACGCGGCGTGCCGGAAGTGTTCAACTCAACCTATGATATCCGCACGCTTCTGGCCGCAATCGGGCCGCTTAGGGATAGCAAAGGGATCGACATTCCCGGCCCGTCCTTCCTGCGCAAGCTGTTGATGAAGAAGCTTGAAGGCACAGAGATCGCCCAGCTGTTGGAAGAGTTTCATCTCCTTTCGCGATAGCAATCAAGCGCGACCCTTCGCCTGGGCTCACGAAAATTCCGCCAAAAGCTGATGAACAACGTCGATGCATCCCGGCAGGCACTATGTCCGCGCCATCAGGTGACACGCAGAGATTCAACCGCAGCAGCCCTGGCCGCCTTTACCTACAGCGGCCTTCCCATTCCAGCCGCAAAGGCGATCCGCAAGGTTTCGGCAAGGGTACGGACTCCAAGCTTGGACATGATGCTCGCGCGATGGACTTCGACCGTCCGTGAAGAAATGCCCAGATCATAGGCGATGGTCTTGTTCGGAAGGCCTTGCGCAAGGCCTTCGAGAACATCCCGTTCGCGCGGTGTCAGTAGATCGACCTGTCGGCATGCCTCGGCTTCTTCGAGAGCGCGCCCCTCGGCCGTGTCGATGCGCGCGAACGCTCGGTCTATCGCATCGAGCAGCAGCGCCCGTTCGATAGGTTTGGCCAGGAAATCGACAGCACCCGCCTTCATCGCTTGGACAGCAAGCGCAATGTCTCCGTTGCCGGTCAGCATCACGACTGGCATGCTTATATCCATCTGCGTCAGCGCTGCCTGAACCTGTAGACCGTTCATGTCCGGCATGTGCATGTCGAGAACGATGCTACCTCTTTCAGCTTCATCTGCAATTTTCAGAAAGTCGACTCCCGAGCCATAGGTCTCGACGGCAAATCCCGCTGTCCTTAATGTGAATCCTACAGCTTTCCTGATTGTTTCTTCGTCATCAATGACATGAACGACGCGCTTGCTCTCCATGGCCCCCCGGACGTGTTGGCATTGCTGCGCACCCCAGCGGGCACAGCTTCAAAGGGGAGACCTTCTACGGGTAGGACCATGGTCCAAGGTCAAGGCCGAAATACCGCCGCATCACAACAGGCAAGGCAGGTGCTCGGCGAGAGGGGGGTAAGCGACCCGGCATCATGTGCCGAACTTTGCGAGATGACCGCTCTTGCGAACGGGGCGGCGCTCCCTCTGGTCTCCCGGCGGCAAGGCGCCGCAAGACGCTGCCGCCGGGAGTGGGCACGCCTCTTGGGGGATGAGCGCGCTGGTTGCTCCTAAGCTCGACGCGTCATGTTGTCATGGCAAGAAGCTGATAATCGCTATTCTGTGTCAGCAGCGCGCCGTAACGCCGATGTCCGGGGCGGATCGCAGCTCCGCTCGCGCGCCGCTACGGCACGGCGAATCCGATTCAGCACGAACCGGTGATCATAGGGTTGTGAGATCGAAGGCTGATCATCGCAGAGATCGCCCGCCTTCCGTGTCGCAGTTTCGATATTCCCGGCGAGGATGGCACCGATACCGGGTTGTTCCTGACGAACCAAGGATGCCAGGCCCGCGCCGCGCTCAGCGCGATCGAGCCAGCGCAGCGCTGCCATCACATCGTCGACCGGCACCGGGATGCTGGCGGGCGACGGAGGGCCGGTTGGCCCTCGACGGCGGAGCGATCGGACGCCCAGGATGCAAGGATGGCGGGCTTCACTTCGGGCTCAAGCTGCGGGTGCCGAGCAACGATGAAGGGATAAAGGAACGAGCGTGTGTGCGACATGACATATCCTCCTTTCCTGCCGCGACTTTCTCCGAAAGCGGAGTTCCCGGAAGATTGGTTCGGACTCGCTTAGGTTCAATGAATGGGAATGCGCCCGGCGTTTGCCGGGCGTTCGTTTTCATCGTGCATTGAGCATTGAGTACTGAAGAACTGACGCGCAGCGCACCGTTCAGATCCCGCGGCGAACGGACTCCGCAATCGCCGGCATCACGTCGATATCATTCGAAGTATGTGCAACAGCGTTCGTGCTGACGATCCTCTCGACGAGCCCACCCAGGACTTGCGCTGCATCGCCGGCGAAAAGCGGATGCACGACCACGCAATCCGGTCGCGTGAACCCCATGTCGACCAGCTGGCGCGCCGCCTCGGCGAGGGTTCGGCCGGATGAGGCGATATCGTCGACCAGCACCGGCTGGCGATCGAGAAACGCTGGGGCATTCGGAATCGAGATGGTGACGTCACGGTCGCCGGACCGGATTTTCTCGCACACGAGAAACGGAGCATCGGCATCGGCCGCCACCTGCGAGACCCACTGTTCGCTTTCCAGGTCCGGACCGATGATCAGCGGACGAGCGACATTGCGCTTGATCCACGAGGCCAGAAGCGGCGCGGCATGAACGACCTGGGTCGGGATGCGGTAGATTTCCGACAACGCATGATAGCGATGGAGATGCGGATCAACCGTCACCAGCCAGTCGAGATGGCGAGACAGGATCGCGGCAAAGGTTCGCGACGTCACCGCCTCGCCGGGATGGAAGCGAATGTCCTGGCGCATGTAAGCGAGGTAGGGGGCGACGAGCCCGATCCTGCGAGCGCCCAGATCGCGCGCGGTGTCGGCTGCGAACAGCAGCGGCAACAGCTTGGCGTCCGGATGATCGAGACTGCACAGCAGGATGACCTCGCGGTCGCTGATGTCGCTTACGACCCTGAGATAGGTTTCCCCGTCAGGAAACTGACGATGCTCGATCGTGCCGACCTCTGCATCGAGCGCGGCGGATAGCGGCTGTGCCAGGGCCTCGCTGCCAGACAGCGCGAACAGCACGGGACGGTTCATAGCGCTTCAATCCCGAAGATCGGCCCGTCGCTCACCGCATAGGCCGCCGCATAGTCGAGCTCGCCCGGGCTCTCGGCATGAATGGTGCACAAGGGAGCCCCGGCATCCACCATCTGGTTCAGCCGACACTGCAGCGCGACGCCGGCGGCCTTGGCCATCGGCGCGCCGGCAAGCTTCGCGACCGTCGCGAGCTTGCGATTGTCGATACTCACCAGGCGGCCGCTATAGGGAGCGATCATATCCTGTTGGAACCGGGCGACCGGTGGAGCCCGCATGCCGCCCTGCGCTTCGCAGATACGTTGGAACTTGGCCCAGGCCCGGCCGCTTTCGAGGCACGCCCGCGCACGCGCATAACCTTCGCGGGCCGGGGCTGCGTCCGCGAGCTCAAGCAGTCCTCCCGCCAGCTCGCAGGCCCGGTGGGCGAGATCCTCGGCGCCCGGCTGCCCCTGGAGCACGGCAAGGATATCCTGCGCCTCGAGCGCCGGACCGATGCCCCGTCCGATCGGCTCGGCGCCGGGGCCGCGCATCACGCGCGTGCGAAGCCCGAAGGCTTGGGCGACAGAGCTCAGCGCCCGCTCGAGCGTGTCGGCGGCATCGGCGCCGCGTACCTTGGCGGTCGGCCCGACCGGGATGTCGATGACCAGATGGGTCGCACCGGCCGCGATTTTCTTGGACAGCACCGAGGCGACCATCTGCCCGACGGCATCGATATCGAGCACCCGTTCCACGCCGATGATCACATCGTCGGCAGGGCTGAGGTTGACGGCGCCGCCCCAGGCGATGCAGCCGCCTTCGCGCTCGACCACCTTGCGGATTGCGGAAACGTCGAGGTCGACAGGTGCCAGCACCTCCATCGTGTCCGCCGTGCCGGCCGGTGAGGTGATCGCCCGCGACGATGTCTTGGGCATGATCAGGCCCTCCGCGGCCATGATCGAGACGATGATCGGCGTGGTGCGATTGCCCGGCAAGCCACCGACGCTATGCTTGTCGACGATGACCGTTCCGGGCCACTGCAATCGCTCGCCGACATCGACCATCGCCCTGGTCAGGCTGATCGTTTCGTCCGTATCGAGCGGGACCGCTGAGCAGGCCGTGACGAACGCCGAGAGATGGACATCGCTATAGCGTCGCTCGGCGATGTCGGTGATGATCGCTGAAAAAGCCCCGTCACTGAGACGATTGCCATAGGTGCGCCGACGCACTTCGGCGAGCGAGGCGAGAGGCTGGGCGTGCGCGATCTCGACCGGATCGCCATCGCTGACGCCGAGCCGCTGCCATGCGGATTCGGAGAGGCCGATCTCGCCGGGCGCTGGAGTCTCCGCGGAGCTGTGCAGCAGCGAGACGACGATTTCCCGCCCGCCGGCGCGCAGCGCGACCTGCGCGCGGGACGCAAGACCTTCCGAGCGGCAGACGGGACAGTCGTGGCGCATGACCGCGATCAGATCGCTTCCGGCAGCCGACAGGCCGATGCGGCGTGCCCGCAGCGTCGTCGCGACAGGCTCTGCTTCGGCGTCCTCGATGATCCCGGGCTTCACGCGAGCATGCCCCAGCTACCCAGCGCCGGTACGCTGCATGCCCAACCCAGTTCCTCCGAGACACGCTTCGCCAGGACCTGGGCGCCGGTCGGCTCGCCATGGGTGACATAGACGTGGCGCGGGGCCTCGTGCAGCGACCCGAGCCAGCGCATGAGTTCGTCGCTGTCGGCATGCGCCGAGAGCATCGTCAGGTTGGCGACCTCGGCTTCGACCGGGATATACTCGCCGTGGATCTTGATCGTCCGGGCGCCGCCGATCATGGCGGCGCCGCGGGTGCCCGCCGCCTGGAAGCCCGAGAAGAGGATGAGGTTCTTCCCATCCGGCGCGAAGCGCTTGAGATGGTGGAGCACGCGGCCGCCCGTTGCCATTCCACTGGCCGAGATGATGACCTTGGGGGCGGGGTTGGCGGTGAGTTCCTTGGATTCCTCCACTTCGCGCACATAGTGCGCGACGCTGCACGCCGCTTCGCACTCGGCGCGAGCCAGGCGATGCTCGTCCATGAAATCGCACATCAGCCCGCTCGCGTTGATCGCCATCGGGCTGTCGAGGAAGATCGGGATGTCGCGGAGGCGTCCCTGCGCGCGCAGACGCGAGAAATGATAGAGAAGCGACTGAACCCGTCCCACGGCGAAGGCCGGGATCACCACCGTCCCGCCTCTCTCGACGCATCGCTCGACATGATCTCCAAGCGTCTTTGTCGGATCGACCTGCTCGTGGCGCCGATCGCCATAGGTCGATTCCACCAGGACATAGTCGGCGCGCGCGGGCGGCTCGGGATCCTTCATCACCGCATCGCCGTAACGGCCGATATCGCCTGAGAAGAGGATTGTCCGCCCCTTCCAGTCGATCTCGATCGACGCCGCGCCGAGGATGTGGCCGGCGCGATGATAGCGCACCCTGATGCCGTCCGTGACTGCATGCCACGCTCCGAACTCGATCGGGCGGAAGAGCTGCAATGCCAGACGCGCGTCGGCCTGGGTGTAGAGCGGCAGCGCCGGCTGGTGCCTTGAGAAGCCGTGCCGGTTGGCGAACTCCGCATCCTTTTCCTGCAGATGGCCGCTGTCGGGAAGAAGGAGCTCGCACAGGGCCGCGGTCGCCCGCGTTGCAAGGACGGTACCGTCCCAGCCCAGGCGCGCCATGCGCGGCAGCGCCCCCGAGTGATCGAGATGAGCGTGGGTCAGCAGGACCTGGCCGACATCCGCGACTTCGGGTGGAATTGGCGCCCAATTAAGGCGGCGCAGATCCCTGGGTCCCTGAAACAGGCCGGAATCGACAACGATCTGAGTTTCACCATCGTCCACCAGATAACGCGACCCTGTGACCGTTCCCGATCCGCCGAGAAAGGCGACGCCGAGACCATCGGCCGGGCGCTTGGCCAGATCGATCCTTGCTTCGCGCTCAAGGACGGTCACGCCGGACTGGTTGCGGGAATAGTGCCGTTTCTTTCTCTTGTGCATGGACGCGGGCCTGCCTCTCACGATTATGTTCGTGAGCGCAGCATTGGTTCGCGGACGCCGCACGCCTATACGCAAAAGCCGCAGCACGACTGCTGCTCCCCGACAGCTGCGTCGCGCGAACGCCGGTGGCCGATCCGATCGATCACCTTACCCATGCTTGCGCGATGCCCGGCGGACTTCGGTCTCTACTTATACCTTGCTCCTTGGACTCGAGCCTATGCTGGCTGGACGTTGACCAGAAGAGGACGGCATATGGGCGAACATGACCATCGCATGCGCAAGCGCGGCAAGATCGTTCTGATCGGCTTCCTGCTCGTCGCCAGCTTCTTTCTCCTCACCGAGCACACCGCGCACTTCCTGGGTGTGCTGCCCTATCTCATCCTGCTCGCCTGCCCGCTCATGCACCTGTTCATGCACCACGGCCATGGTGGGCATCAGCATGGCCATGAGGCCGGTCAGGCACCCGCCGGCTTGCCGGCCAATCCCAACGGCCGCATCGAAGGAGAGCCGCGATGACGCACGCCGACTATGGCTATGGTCTGTGGGGGCTCGCGCTGGTCAATGCCGCCGTTTTCATCCTCTTTGCGTTCAGCTTCTTCAAGCCGGCAACGCGGCGCGACTGGCGCAGCTTCGGCGCGTTCAGTGCGTTCATCGTCGCGCTCTTCGCAGAAATGTATGGCTTCCCGCTCACCATCTTCCTGCTGTCGGGGTGGCTCCAGTCGCGTTTCCCCGGCGTCGACTGGTGGAGCCACGATGCCGGCCACCTCCTGGAGATGATGTTCGGCTGGAGGGTCAACCCGCATTTTGGCCCGTTCCATCTTGCCAGCTTCGTGCTGATCGGCACGGGCTTCTGGCTGATCTCGGCCGGATGGGCGCCGCTTCACGCAGCCCAGCGCGCTCACAAGCTCGCGACGACGGGAATCTATGCCAGGGTCCGCCATCCGCAATATATCGGGTTCATCCTCGTGATGCTCGGTTTCCTGCTGCAATGGCCGACGTTACTGACGCTCGCCATGTTCCCCGTGCTGGTCGTGATGTACATCCGGCTAGCCCGGCATGAAGAGAAGGCGGCGCTCGCAGAATTCGGGAGTGAGTATCGCGACTATATGGCACGAGTGCCAGCCTTCGTTCCCCGGCTAATGTCTCGGACAGCGCGTCCTTCCCGTTCATGCACGCCCATGGAGAGGCAAGGCGCGGCTCGATCGGGGGCGGAACAGGCTTTAGCCAAAAAGCACGATTGGCCGCGCCGAGGCTGAGGGGTTGGGCGTCGGGGTGCGTATTACATTCGAGCGATGGAGCTTACGCCGATGGCCACCGCATCTCGGCACGTTGATTTGAGATGCGGCTCACGCTCGTTTCGGCGGATCGCACGGAGGGAAATCTGTTATGCCTTTCGATGCGACGTTGTTCATCAAAACTCGGGTTGCGCCGGCCGTCGAGAGGTGCGCCCGCGCCCCGAAACAGTCCGCCGTCAGCCGGATGAACACATGCCGAGGCGCCCTTAACCTCCGGTTGGAACTAACGCTCTCGCGGCTCGCACTCTCGTCTCAGCACTTTTTCCGTAGCGGATAACCAGCCCCTCTGCCGCACCAGGATCGGGTGCCGCGGAAGATCTGGCGCAGTCCCGCCGCCTCCTTGATGTTAAGAGAGTAATTGGATGGGTATCGAGTCACAGAGCCAAGTTCATCGATCAATAGACCCCGCTGCAGCCGACGCGATATTTCAAACCCTGAGTGCACGTTGGGTGTTGCACATCCTGGTAGCGCTGAGCAAAGACGATCTCCGCTTCACGTGCCTTCGCCGAGAGATACCGAGGATCAGCGCCAATGTGCTTACGGTCCGCCTGAGGGAACTGGAAGCGGCATGTCTGGTCTCGAGGACGACTTCGCCGCCACCGGATTCCTATCAACTTTACGGACTGGGGCCGTTGGCACATGGGTTGCGACCGGCGCTGCAACATCTGGAGCAATGGAGAATACAGCTCGCTGTATTCGGCAAGACCTAGAGCTCCGATGATTCCATCGTGGATCGGAGTCGATTGCCGCGCCTGCGGAATGCTCGCCGCCTGTCACTCAACGCTCGGGGAGAAGGACCGCCGCAACCTCGCGATAATCGACAGGGTGGATGCGGTCTTTTGATTGAAAGCGCGCAAGATCCAGGGTTTCATCGCCAAACGTCACCGCGATCGAGTTTATGAGATAGGCGCGCGTCCGTGAATATGGCAGGATCCAGATCGCTCGCTGGGTGGGAATATTTTGGCGAAGTCTGGTAAGTTTGAGTGCCAGCAGCCGGCTCGGCTCATCATTCGACCCGACAGCGAGCAGCGTGGTCCCGTAGAACTTGTTCGGGGTTCGCCAGGACAATATCTGGCTGGCCGTCGCCCGCTCCTCGACCAGCTTATCACATTGCCCGGCATATCGGTCACCGATCGCCCGTGACATTCCGACACCGATGCTGTCGCCAATGATAAGGCACGCGAACATCGAACATCCTAATAAAGACAGGTTTCAGGGCCACCGCCACGCCCGTCATCGACCGTGCAGGTCAGCCAGCACCTCTTAGTCTTTCATGGGCAGAACGCGCGCTGCAAGCGCTGAAATATCGGCTTCCCCAAGAATGTAGGAGGCGCCCGTTTCGGAAAAGAATAGTTGTACGCGCTCTTCCTCTGCGGTGGGCGGGCAGATTGGCGCCGTAGAATGACTGTCACTCCAGGAAGCGTCGACAAACTGAACAAGCTCAGACCAGGCCTTGATACCGTCGTCGTGAATCGTGATGCGTTCCCGTCCACGAAATAGGATAACAAGCACTGATACCTGCATGATACCTTAACGGTTGATGTGTATGGTCGATGGCTTGGCACGGTCCTCAGGCTCCTGACCGTGGTAGGCCGAGTACAGGCCGAGATCGCCGAAAATCGTCTCCGATTTGGAGCGATGCTGCATTATCGGTCGCTTCCCCTCGTGAAGGGAAGGGTGTTTGTGAGCCATGGAAGATGGCGGGAACGAGACCATTCCGTCGAATGTTACAAGCAAAGCGGATGGAGATTTGTGGATCGTGGCACATCTTTCGGCCGTGGAACTTCACAACTGGATCGCGCTCTATGCGGCGGCAGGGGTCTGCTGCGCGCTCGCGATGATCATGTCCCTGGGGCTCATTCTCGTCCAACTTTACCGCGAGCAGGCGTGGGCAACGCTCACTACAGGGCGCGGCCTTCTCCTTTTCATCCCTAGTACCTGGTGGCGATGGCAGAAGCTCTACCTGCTTTCGACCCCGGTAACGCTTGGAATTGTGGGCGCCTTCGCCACGACATTGTCGTGGACTTAGCGCCATGCAGTCTTAGTTAAGTCGGTGCAGCGCTTCGGCGATGAGCCGCGCGACCTGATCATCCTCAACATCCCTCGGGGTGATCGGAAGGGCGGGGGCGATCTGCTCGAGTGCCCGCTGCGTAGCCGGCGTCGATCCGATGCCAGCGTTACGAGGCATTGCCTGGATCACAAGCTGTCGGATTTCGCCCGTCGCCTGCGAGCGCGCTTCTACAAGAAAATCCGGCCGACAGGCCCCGAGCGGGGTCAGACGATCAAAGATCGGCTTCTCGAGAGCCAGATCGACGCCCCCGCGTGCGAGAACGCGCCTTGAGCGGAGAATCGCTTGCAGCACGGCCCGCTCGAAATTGCTCTCGACCGGTATGAACCGCACGCCCGAATAGATTGGTTGGGCATAGGCACGCAGGGGCGCATAGCCGTGAGCTTCTGGATACTGTCCTATTACAACAATGACGAGATACGGCCCGTGGATCGAATTGTCGCGCACCGAGGGCGACTGGACGCGATTCGCGACGTCGATCGGCTCCGAACCAGCCGGGAAGATTGTCGAGCCCTGAAATGCCTTGGCAAAGAGGGCCAGAAACCCTTGCGGAGCGTGTCCGCGTGGCCATCGACGGCCGAGTTCGCGAATGCCGGCAAGGGCCCTTCTGCTGTGCAGGGCGTCCCCATGTGTCCAGAGCACTCGTCCCAGCTCGATGCCTGGCGCCACCTCGATCTTTGCCGCCGCGCGCGTAAGCGCCCTGAATTCCTCGCCGATCGTCCGCTCGGCGGTATCCTCCGAATATGGCGCCACCAAGTGCAGGCTAGCATTGTTCATCAAGCGCCAGAGCAGTCTTGCCAGCCGCGGTATGGACGCGTTGCGCGTGCGATCGTCACTCGCGTCGTTATCGGGGCGCTGTGCCAGCTTCTCCGGCGCAGGGCGGAGCACCTCAAAATAGCCGACCGGGGGATCGGCCGGCGTCAGCGGGTTGCGGGTCTGGGTGATGCGGTTGGTGACTTGGTCGCGGAAGAAGGGGCAAGTGGCGACGTGCTCCGGTCGTTTGGCGCTGGTGAGGCGACGCAGATAATAGGTCTCAGCCTCCGATAGAAATGCCGGCGTAAGAACAGGCGGAGTGCAATCGACACCGAGACAGTCGCAGGCAAGCCATTTGCCGCCGATGCGCGCCTGCTGCACCAAGGTGATTCCAGCATCCTCATCTTGGCGTGAGCCTTCGCCGACATACCAGCGGATCAGCGCGGATTGAAGCGTTGGGGGCAAGGGAATACGGGCGCCACCGAGCCCGCTGCTGTGTCGGTCAATCAACCACATGAGGCTGCCAATCGAAGCATAGTCGATAAATGCTTTCCCAGCTCGGCTCGGTTGACAACAAGAAACGGTTCGATCTCCACTTCGGTGATTGGTCAATCGGAGGTCGTTATGAGAGCGATACTGCTAATAAGCGCTGCCCTGATCAGCGGATCGTGCGCGACGGAAGCGGGTGCGCGTCCAAGCGAAAAATCCTCGAGAACGGCTGAAGTCATCGTGATGTCGACGGCGGCGGCGCCTACCAAGCGCCAAGGCGGGATCCCGCTGACGACCGGGACAGATCCGGATGGCGGCGAGCTCGTCCAGACGCTGGCTTCGGCACCGCTTCCTCCCGCGTTTAAAACGCATGATCTGAGCCGGCGCTGGGTAGCCTTTGAAATGGCCAGCAGCTTTGCTGCATCCGCTTTGCCGGTCGCAACCGAGACAAGGGATTCAGACCCATTCGCGCATGTCGGCGTCGCCACGATCCCAACCGATTCCGGCTTGTCGGCTGCTCCGATTGCCATCCCACAATGGATGAACGGGGGGGCGGCATTTGCGACCGCCCCCCGACGCATTTCGGCTCGCTGTCCCGCGTACGGCTATCAACCTGCCGGGTTTCTCGATGCAGGCACCGAGCTGAGACGGTCCGGCTACTACGGGATGATGAGCAGCATCGCCTGTGAATATGGAATACCGGTCGGCCTGTTCGACGCGATGATCATCAGAGAAAGCCGGTACGACGCGGGCGTCTTTTCCCCAAAAAGGGCATTTGGGCTGACACAGCTCATGCCCGACACTGCGGCGGGGCTTGGCGTGAATCGCTATGATGTCGAGCAAAATCTCCGCGGTGGCGCTCTCTATCTGCGTCAGCAACTCGACAGGTTCGGACAGGTGCATCTGGCGCTGGCGGCCTATAACGCCGGTCCGGGGCGGATCAGGAACGGAGCCTTGCCCAGGATCGCCGAGACACAGGCCTACGTCGAAAACGTCCTGCTTAACTGGCGCCGCTTGCTGGGATTCACGCCACCGAATTTGTCCCAGGACGTGAGGGCTTTGTCGGGCATGCAAAGGCCGACGATAGCCCGAGCGGCGACGGTCACGTTATATTAGGGAGCAGCGGCTCGAACAAGTCCGTCGCCATTGCCGACATCCAGAGCAGAAGGCTCAGCGTTGATATGTGGGCAAGATGAGCGCGTCTCGCCATGACCGCACCCACCTCCTTGACCAGTTTCTCCACAACGGCCTGCCGCAGCGGGCCAGCCCATTCCTTGCGCACTTCGGTCCCGTCCATGCCCTCTATCTCGTCGAGCGCAGCCACCAGCATCGACGGCAGACCCTCGAAGAGTTCCGCGAGCATCGCGATTGATGTCTGGAAACGCTCGTCAAGGAAGAGCTTTGGATTGCGATAGGTCTCTACAGCGATGATGGCTTGGATGATATTGATGTCCAGCGCGTCGAGGATCTGCTGGAATTCAAATAGATACATGGCTGCCCGTTTGGCGGGATCATGATGAAGCAACAGTCCTAAGCGGGTCTTGCTGATACCTGTCTTGAGCGCCAGCTTACGCTGTCCGATGCCATGCTCCGACATCGCTTCAAGGATCAGCGGGATGAAGTCCCGCTGATCGGCGCCGGCTGAACAACAGCCTTCGTCCGAGGCCTCGATATGGGCAAAGGATGACAAATTACCGTCTCCTGTTGCACGTTCGGTATGAAACGAAACACAGGGGCAGCTACTAATCAACCCTCGGCATGGATGTGCGGTTACGATCAGCGTGGCCGTTAACTATCTGAACGGGACCACGTTATCTGGCGGATCGTCGTCGCCGGCGGGCTGTGAGGAGGAGACGCAAGCGGAACTATCCAGCCCAATTCTCTGAAGTATTTTCGCCGCCTTCTGATCGACAATGTAAAGAAACAGCATGATCGAGAGGGTGTCGCCCAAGCTGATCTCAGAGCCTAAGCCCTCAGAAATAAGACGTTTTGCTGCATCTAGGCTGTCTGCGCTCGACTTCGTGATTGTGAGATTGATACGGATATCACCGGTAGTGGGTATTGCCGACAGATGATCACGAATCGTCTTCGGATCGTGGGACTCCAGCGCACAAGGTAAGTGGACACGCTCCGCCAACAGGCTCTCAAGGGTCTGGTAGCATCGGGTCTCGTTCGAGCGGAGGCGCAGGCTCTCCGTCGTCAGATTGAACAGGTGCTCCGAAATGTTGAGCGCGAGCGTGCACTGATCTCCCGTCATCGAACCTGCACCAGGCTGTCCTTCATCAGCATGTCTTGAGTGCTCATATCGTCGACAAGAATTCTGCCCGGCCGACGGGAATTCACCGACTCCGGTTAGCGAATCTAACCTGAGCCATCGATGACGGCAATTATCAGCGCATATGCCGACTCGGGAAGTGGCCTGCCCCGGAAAAGGGGGCGGCTTGCCCCGACGTCTGGGGCATTGTGCCCCGCAGGCAGGGGCGTGCCGCCCCGCAAGGCGGGGCGCCTCCTTGAACCGTTCAAGATTCTTTCGCGAGTCGAACATGGCTGGGGGGAAGTGCGTTGCCGCCCGCCGTTTGACCTGACCACCTTTTGATTGGGCGCGGATCAGTCGCGTTCCGTTTGAAGGGAAACTCTGATGCAGACTGTCCTCAAGTACAGCGGTCGTGCGGAGCTGGCGGTTCTCGCCCTCATCGCATTGGTGATCGCGCTATTTCTCCTTGCCGGACCGGCCTTCGCCGGTGCTGACACCACGTTCGATACCGCCCTGACGAAGTTCACCGACTTCCTCGAAGGGTCGGGCGGCAAGATCATTACCGTCCTGTCGCTCGCCGGCGGCATCGTCGCGCTGGCATCGGGCCGCTTTTCGATGGGCCAGATCGCAATTCCGGTCGGCGTCGGCGTCGGCGCCGGGACCGGCATTCCGATCGTCACCTCCACGGTGACGGCGACGATCTGAAGCATCCGCACGGCTCGGTTGGGGTGGCAGCCCCGGTCGCGCTCGCGGGGAGGGTGGTGCAATGGCCGCAGACAAGTATGCGATCCCATCTCATCTGGACGATCCCGAGCTGATCGGGCTGTGGACCCTGGATGAGTTCCTGGCGATGGTAATTCCCTTCGTCTGGGGGATCATGACCCAGCACATCCTTATTGGCATGGCGGCAGCGTTCGCCGGCTGGTGGGGACTTAAGAAAGCGAAAGCGGGTCGTGCAGCATCTTGGCTGCTTCACTTGGCCTATTGGCATCTTCCGGCCGGCTTCACCGGCCTGAGAGCCACGCCACCCTCGTACCTCCGATTGATGGCGGGGTAAGATGGACCTTTCGTACAGCCATGCGCACAACCAGCGCGTTCTGAAGCAGCGCAACCTGTTGGTGATTGTCGCAGTGGGGCTCGCTGGGCTGACGGCGCTCCTCCTCCTGTTCGGCATCTCGCGCGACCGCGAGATCGTGCTGCAACCCGTTCTTCGCTCCTCCGTGACGGTCAGCAGCGCCGGCGTGTCCCGAGAATATCTCGAGATGATCACGCGTGACGTCGTCGTGCTCACGCTCGACCGGAGCCCGCAGAACCTCGAATATTGGATGAACTCGGTACTCGCGATCACCGCGCCGAGAGCCCAGGGCAAGATCAAGGGCGATCTTCTCAAGATCGTCAACGAGCAGCGTGGCTCTTCGATTTCACAGTTCTTCACGATCCAGTCGATGGAAATCGATCCGAAGAACCTTCGGTCCGAGGTGACCGGGGAGCTCCACACCATCGTCGGAAACAAGGTGATTTCGAATGAGCGCCGGACCTTCCGCTACGACTGGGAGTACCAGGGCCTGTCTCTGCGCCTGATCGGCTTCGGCATGGTCCGTATCGGCAAGGAGCAAGATCAATGACGGCTATCTATGCCTTAGGCAGCGCCGCAGCTGGCACGATCCTCATGTCTCGGATCAGTTGCATCCTGAGCCGGATGATCGGCGCTTGCCTGGTGACGCTTGCGGTCTTCCTGTTCGCGCCGCCGGCGTGGGCCGATCAGACGATCATGGCCGCTGACAGCGCGCAGGTGGACTGCCAGGCGTCCGCCAAGGATTTGACCCGCATCAGTCTCGTCGAGGACGAGTTCGCTAGCGTGTCGAAGATCTCGACGGGTAACCCGCAGGACGACTTCTCGGTCGTAAACGAGCCGGTGCGCGGTGACATCTACCTCAGCGTGCCGGAGGGCTATAATCGTCCGGCGCTGTCGTTCTTCGGCACCACCAAGCGTGGCTACGTCTACAAGTTTGTGTGCCGGATCGCCGGAGATCAGGCCGCCCAGGTGTTTGTGTCGAATCCCGCGATCGCCAAAGAGAAGGCGGCCGAGGCATCGCCACAGCAGGTCGCTGCCGGCCCGCAGGATGCGGCGGTCGAGCTTGTTCAGGCCATGTACTCGAATAGCGTCGCGGACGGCTACGAGATGCGCCAACGGGCCCTGAAGCCGGTCTACGTGGGCAAGCTGAAGGTCCAGATGATCGCGGAATATCGCGGCCAGGACCTCACCGGCAAGGTGCTGCGCATCGAGAACACCGGCGATGCACCGACCGAGTTGACGGAACGCACGGTCGCGCCGGCCAGCGCGCTCGCCGTTTCGATCGCCGAGCCCAGGCTCGCCCCGGGGAAGGTCACCACGGCCTACCTCGTCTCCCAGAACGTGAGGTAAACCATGGCCTTTGCGGACATCTTCAATCGTAAGCGCAAGCCGCTCGACGAGGCCGAAGGGGAGAGCGTCTCGCCGGTCGGCGGCGAGCTCGCCGGAAACGAAGCGGTTCGCCGCAAGCAGCGGATGCTGCTCGCCGGCGCCGGTGGTGTGGGGTTGCTCCTTTCCTCGCTTTGGATCTTCAGCAGCGACGACGGCGCAAAGACCGCGGACGGCGACGACGCGGAGAAAGTCGAGGTCTCCACCAAGGATCTCGTCAATCGCAATCTCTCCCAGCAGGAGTGGATGGCACTCTCGGAAAACCGCTTCGCCTCGACGGAGAACCAGCTCAAATCGGTGAATGGCCAGACGGCGCGCGTCGACAACCTCGCTGAGCAGATCGAAGCGCTGAAAGGCCAGAACCAGGCGATGCAGGCCGATGGGCAGCGGGTGCTCTCGGCGTATCAGGCGGAGAACGAGCAGCTTCGCAAGCAGCTGAATGAGCGCCCGACGGCGCCTCCGCCTCCCCCCGGCCCCTCGGCGATGTATGGTCCCAATGGGCCACAGGCGTACCAGCGACCCGATGCGGCGGCAGCCGCTGCGATGCCGGTGGGCCGGTCCGCCGAGGTCAAGATGGTCAGCTTTTCGACGGGCGACGCAGGCACCGCGTCCAAGGTTGCAAAGGGCAACACGGTCTACACTGATAGTCCGAACTATCTACCGCCCAACAGCTTTGCCTCGGCCAAGGTGATCGTCGGCGTCGATGCGGCAGCCGGAGTGAATAGCCAAACAGACCCGCTCCCGGTCGTACTGCGCATCACCGGTCCGGCGCGATCTGTGCTGCAGAACGGCAAGCTCCTCACGACCAAGATCCAGGGCTGCCTCATCAACGGCGCAGCGCGCGGGGAGCTTTCGAGCGAGAAGGTTTACGTCAAGCTGCAGAAGATGACCTGCCCGCAGCCCGGCGGGCGCTATGCGGTTTCCGAGGTCAAAGGCTTCATCGCCTTCGGTGGCAAGACCGGCGTGCGTGGACGGGTCGTCTCTCGGGAAGGCGGCCTCGTCAGCCAAGCGTTCATCGCCGGCCTGGTCGGCGGTTTCGGGCGCGGCTTTTCGGCGAACGCCAATTCCTTCCTGACGCAGCCCAACGTGACCGTGAACGGTCAGCGTCAGAAGCTCGGGCTCGGAGACATTGCTCAAGGTGGGTTCGGGGAAGGCGTCGCCCAGAGCGGGGACATGGTCTCGAAATATCTGATCGAGCGCGCCGAGCAATATCAGCCGGTGATCGAGATGCCGACCGGCATCGATGTCGAAATCGTCTTCCTGGAGGGTGTCTATGTTCGGAATTGATCGTCTGCGCCGGCGCTTGTCACCGAAAGCCATGATGGTGCTGGCCGTGCCGCTCGTGGGAGTCGCCAGCGTTGCCGTCGCTGCACAGATCGCCAGCCCGGGCAGCGTAGAGGTGGCCAGTCTCCTGAAGACCAGGCTGCCCAAGACGCCGCTAACCAAGGTCGACTGCGAGAAGGTCAAGGGGCTTTGCGAGGTAACCGCTGGAGCGAACCTCTTCTATGTCGACACCAAGGCCCGCTACCTCATCATCGGCCGGGTCTATGACATGGAGACGCGGCAGGATCTCACCGCCGCCCGACTCCTCGAAATAAATCCTGATATGCTGGTGGGCGGGGCTGCGAAAGCCAATGCCGCCGCGGCGGAGGGAGACGAAGAATCACCGATCTCGCCGACTAAGGGCCGGGTCGAGAAGGCGTCGCTCCCGGTTCGGCCCGCCACCCTTTCGCTTGATGGCCTGCCGAAGGACGGCGCGATAGTGTGGGGCAATCCTGCGGGGCAGACGGTCACCGTCTTCACCGACTTCCGCTGCGGCTACTGCCGGGCCCTTACGAACGTGCTGCGCAGCATGAATGTGCGGGTCGTGGAGCGGCCTATCTCCGTTCTGGGTAGCCGCGACATCGCCGATCGCGTCTATTGCGCGAAGAACCGGGAGGAGGCGCTCCACGCCGCCTATGCAGGCGAACCGTTCAAGGGCGGCGCGTCGTGCGATACCTCCGGCCTCGACGCGAACGAAGCGTTCGCACACAAGCATGGCCTGACCGGGACGCCGGTGATCGTCCGGAGCGATGGCGCGGTCCTCGAGGGCTATCGCCCCAAGGAGTTCCTGCTCAGCTGGTTCAAGGACGCGCGGTCGTGAGCGCCCGCGTACGCTCGTGCCGCTCCGCCCTGTGCGTCGCAGGCCTGTTGGCAATGACGGGGTGCGCGACCCTCGGTGGCAACGTCAAGGGCAGTTTCTCGTGCCAAGCGCCCGACGGGATTTGCGCGCCCTCCTCGACGATCGACGATCGCGCGCTGGCGATGATCTCGGGCGAGGCAGGTGACGTGATGATCCCGGCCGGACCATATCAGGCGCCACGTTCGCCGCGAGCAACCCGTACCGCGCTCGCGCCGGCCCCGGTCGCGGCCGGCGAACCGGCCGCGGCCCGCACGCGGGAGAAGGTGCTTCGGATCGTCTTCCAGCCTTATGTCGACGAGCGCGGCCGCCTCCACGAGGCCAGCGCGGTTCACACCGTGGTGCAGTCCGAATGGCAGGCACAGGCGCTCGCCGACGCAAGACCCATCCCCGACCGCAATGCCGCAACAGCCGAGCCTGCGCAGCTGAGCCTCGTCGAGGCCGTCGATCGTCAGGCGTCGGGTACGGTCGATGTCGCCGCGTTTGATCCCAATCTGCCAGATCCCGCCGTTGTGGCTGCGGCTCGCGCGCGAGGAACGGACCCGGTTGCCGCGATCAAGGCTGACGTCGCGAAGCGTCTGACAGCGAAGCCGGAGCGGAGCACCGCCCGGTCGAACGTAGCTGTCTCCGATGATGCTCGAGTGTCTTCGGGCGCATCGACGACCGCAGCGGCGGCTTTGGCTCCGCCGCCCGGCGGCGTCGAGGCCAAGCCTCCTTTGGACCCCGCCCGAGGCGCCGCGGCCCCGCCGCCGGCCGTGAATAGTCAGACTTCATCGCAGACGCCGGACGCGAAGCGCGCTGCGCTGGAAGGTGTCGGCAAGGCCAGCTCGGGCGTCGAGGCGATGGCCCGCGTGAAGGCGAGCCAAGCCTATGAAGACGCCCAAGCCCGCCTGGAGGGCGCGGCGCAGGATGCTGCGACTAGCACCGAGACGCCGGGCCTGAAGCCGCTGACCAGCCCCACCATTCGCGCCGCGAGCTTTCCGGCGTCCGTCCCGGAGGACAAGTGAGATGAGCGGCAAGCCCGGCTTGTTCGACAACCTGCTGTCAGGGGTGTTTGGCGACAGCAAGCGCCCGGATGCGCAGCGGCCGGATCTGGCGGTGCCGATGCTCGCCCATTGGCTGCCGTATCGGAGCTACGATCCCAAGACCGGCATCTTCTACAACTCCTCGTCCCGCGGCTTCGTAATCGAGGTCTCGCCCTTGGTCGGGGCCGATGAGCGCACTGGCGAGATACTCACCCAGTTTCTCTCGGAAGGGATTCCAGCGCCGGGTTGTTTGCAGTTCCACGACTGGATGAGTCCGCGTGTCGGCGAGCGGCTCTCGAAATGGTATCTGCCACGCTATTCCGCGAGCGGCGTCTACGAGCGGATGGCCAAGCATCGCGTCGACTTCCTAACCGAAGGGGTCTGGAAGTCGCTCTCGGCCGACGCGCCATTCTGTCTGCGCAACCATCGCGTCGCGATCTCCTATTCGACACCTGAAAGCTCGAGCGTTTCGAACGAGGAGATCGTCGCCGTGATGGACGGCCTGGTCTCCGTGCTCGGCTCGATCGGTGTCTCGGCGCGTAAGATGGACCCGATTGCGCTGATAGGCTGGATCGACGACATCACCTCGCCGACCACCGCGGCAGGCGAGGACGTGGTCAGCTACAACCCGCTCGACCCGATCGCCGACCAGGCGGTCCGGCGCGACATCGAGATGCGCGTCGATCCGGACCGGATCCTGCTGCGGACGGAGCGCTTCCGCCCAACCGGCAAGGAGGTCGATGGTGCGCCAGAGATCGGCGAGATCTACCCCGACGTCTTCGACGTGCGCTCCTTCTCGGTTCGCAATTTGCCGCAGCGCTGGGCGCCTTGGGATTGCGCACGGCTGATCGGCGACATGTTTGCCGACAAGCTGCGGATGCCGTGCCCGGTAGCGACGAACCTTTGTTTGGATTTTCCCGATCCGCAGGCGTCCAACAACAAAGCCAGCTTCAAGTTCATGCGGACCACGAGCCTGGCAGACTCCAAGTCCGCCCGGTTCCTGCCCCAGCTCCGCGATCAGTCGCAGGAGTGGAAGTTCGTCAACGACGAGATCCGACAGGGGCGCAAGCTGGTGCGCCTGTTCTACAGTGTCACCTCCTTCTCCCCGAAGGGCAGGGGGGACTCGAACGAACGCATCCTGAAATCCGTCTACCGGGCAGCGGGATGGGACCTGCTCGACGATCGCTATCTGCAGGTCATGGGGCTGCTCTGCGCCATGCCCATGACGATGGCGAACGGCCTCTCGCGGGATCTCGAGCGCATGAAGCGCATGCGGACGATGCTGAGCACGACCGCGGCAAACCTTGCGCCGATCCAGGGCGAATATCTGGGCGGTCACACGCCGCACCTGCTGCTGATCGGGCGGCGCGGCCAGCCCTTCTTCTGGAGCCCGTTCGAGAACGCCGCCGGCAACCACAATGTCGCGGTATTCGGGAAGAGCGGCAGCGGTAAGTCCGTCGCACTGCAGGAGCTATGTGCATCGCTGTGCGGCGCGGGGTCCAAGGTCGTCGTGATCGACGATGGCCGGTCGTTCGAGCACTCGGCCAAGCTGCAAGGCGGCGCCTTCGTCGAATTCACGATGTCGAGCGGCTTCTGTCTGAACCCATTCTCGATGATCGACGAGCGGCAGGCGGCCGAGGACGAGGACTATCTTCTCGACTGCATGGCAATGCTCAAGGCGATCGTGAACCAGATGTCCCGACACATCGACCGGCTGACCGACACCGAACGAGGCCTGATCGACGGTGCCGTCAACCGGGTCTGGGAGGCCAGCGGCCGGAACGGCTCGATCGACGACGTCATCGCGGCATTGAACGATACCGGCAACGAGCTGGCATCCCACCTTGCGATCGCGATGATGCCGTTTTCCAGTGCGGGCACCTACGGCAAGTTCTTCAAGGGCGAGGTCTCGTTCGAGCTGCAGGCGCAGCTCACCGTCTTCGAGCTGTCCGACCTGTCGTCGCGCGAGGAACTCCGCAGCGTCGTCCTGACGGCGATCATGTTCATGTCGCAGCAGATGATGCGCAAGGTCGATCGCTCGATCCCCAAGGCGCTGCTCCTCGACGAAGCCTGGCAGATGCTGCGCGGCGGGGCGATGGCGGACTTCATCGAGACCTATGCGCGCACCTGCCGCAAATATGGCGCCTCGCTGGTCACCGCGACGCAATCGCTCAACGACTATTACAAATCAGCCGGCTCGATCGCGGCGCTCGAGAATAGCGACTGGTTCGTCATCCTCCAGCAGAAGCCAGAGACGATCGCGGACTTCAAGAAGCACGATCGCTTCGAGATGGATGATTACACGGACGCGTTGCTCCGGTCTCTGAAGCGCAACGGGTTCGAATATTCGGACATCATGATCAAGGGGCCGGATACCCTGGCCGTCGGCCGACTTGTCCTCGACCCTTTCTCCGCGGCGCTCTTCTCGTCGAGCCCCCGCACGTTCGCCGCCATCGAGGAGATGGTCGCGGACGGACTCACCATGGACGAGGCGATCGAGCGGATCGCGTTTCCCAACAACCCCGAGAAATGGGCGACGCCCGCCGAAGATCCGGCGGCGATCGCGGCGGAGTGAACGATGGCGACGATCCAAGCCCAAGCCGAACCCGGCACCACCGCGCAGAGGCGTAAGATCGACGTCCGCTTCCTGCTCTACTTCTACCTCCACATGGCAGGGTTTCTCGCCTCGACCCTGCTCATGACCTGGGGGCTGTTAGTCCTCTTCTTCCTCGCGATCGGCGGTCTCTCGTTCGACGGGATGATGCACCAGCTCAACAATATGGCGAGCCGTTATGTCGCCGCCGATGCGGCGCGCGTGGAGTCGTTCAAGCACGTCCTCGTCGTCGCGCACATGCTGCTTGCCACCGCGATCATCGTGTTCCGCCGCAACAGCATCCTGCCCTCGCGCGACCCCAAGCGGAGCAACGTCAATGGCTGATCAGCCCGAACTCGACCTTCCCCCGCCTGTCGTTGCGTCCGCACCCGCCGCGGCCTCCCGCGCGCGCCGCGGCTTCGCCGGGTTTACAAGGGCTCAGTTGCTGATCGGCCTCACACTCATCCTGGCGCTGGTCTGGTCGATGTGGGTCACGAAGGCGCTCATCGCCCCACGCGAGGAACACATCGTCAAGGCGAGCCTGTCCAACATCGTCGGCGAGTATGTGTCCGCACAGGCCCGGTCGGCGTCGCCGCCTGCCCAGGTCGAGGCCGAGATGCGCGCCTTCATGTCGTCCCTCGACCACGAACTCCAGCGCCGCAGTGCGAGCGGCCAGGTGGTGCTGGTCGGTGAGGCGGTGCTGACCAAGAATGTGCCCGACATCACCGACAGCCTCAGAAAGGCTGTGTATGCGAGCGGGGTGCATCCGCCCAGGCAGGCGAGCGCGCAAGAACTCCAGCAGCTCCAGCAGCAAATGGCGCCTGCGGCGGCACCCCAGTTGTTTGCCGGACCTGCCGCCACGATCGACCCGATGGCTGCCGCGCCTCAAAACCTTGGCGCGCAGCCGGCGATGCCCGGTCGAATGCCAGCGGCACCGGCTGGCGTCCCAGGTGCTTCGATCTCGACCTTTGGAGGCCAAGATGGCGGCAACGGCCAATAGCGCTCCTGCGCCAGCATGGCGGCCGCGCAAGCGGTTATGGGGGCTGTTGGGAGCCTTCGTCGTCGGCAGCTTCATTCTGGGCGCGATCAGCGACTGGCGGGACGATCATGCATTGCTGATCAACACGACAGACTCACTGCCGAACTGGGCATTCATCATCCATCGCAACAAACTGCCGGCTCGTGGTGAGTATGTCTTTTTCGACCCACCGGCGAGCGATCTGGTGCGTGCGCATTTCGGTGCAAAGCCGCAGTTGTTCGGGAAGATCGTCTACGGCATGCCGGGAGACGTTGTTGCGCATTGGCATAGCGCTGTCACTGTCAACGGTCGGGTCGTCGCGTACACAAAGCCGAAAACGAAATTGGGCGAGGCGCTGGCTATCGGCCCGAGCGGCGTGATCCCGGCCGGCTGCTATTATGTCGGTACGCCCCACAAGGACGGCTTCGACTCCCGTTACGCCGCGATCGGCTTCGCGTGTCAGCGACAGATCGTGGGAACCGGGGAGGCGATCCTGTGATCCGCCTGTTGGCCCCGCTCGCCGGCATCGCCAGCTTGGGCGTGGCTGTGCTGCTCACGGGATCCGAGCGGGGCGAGGCACGGGATTTTGGTCAACTGGGGCAGACATATCCGGTCGTCGAGGCAGACTTGCTCTCGACGATCGAGACCCGGCTCAAGCGAGCCCAGGCGACTGGTGAGATGGACCGCGTGAACGCGGCCTTTGCTAAGCGAGCGGAAGCCAAGGTCAGGCGGCCTTCGCCAGTGGCAGGGATTTCGCCGGCCGAGCTGGCGCGAACCTGGAATTATGATCCGACAATCACGCTCGAGCGCGAGATCCGGGATCATAAGGGGCAATTGATCGCCGCCGCCGGCCAGAGGATCAATCCGCTCGACTTCGTGTCGATGCGCCAGACCCTGGTCTTCGTCGACGGCGACGACGCCGGGCAAGTCGATTGGGCGACGGAGCGCTTCACCGAGCTCAACGCGAAGATCATCTTCGTCAACGGCTCGCCGATCGAGTCCATGACGACGCGTAAGCGCCGGTTCTTCTTCGACCAGGAGGGTCGCCTCACCAGCAAGTTCGGCATCCGCCATACTCCGGCCGTCGTCTCGCAGGCTGGCAAGCTGCTCCAGATTTCCGAAACGGTCCTCAAATCCGGAGGCCGCAGCTGATGCCGTTGTGGCTCGATCTGCTGCGGGCGCCGATGGCGGCTCCGGAGACGCGGGCACTGCGCCGCATGCGCCTGTTGTGGCAGGCCCTCTGCCTCTCGCTCGCCCTCGTCACAGCCTTCTTTGCGCAGGTCCACGTCATACTGGGACGCGCGGCGCCCTGCCTCGCGTTGGCGTTGCTCGTCGCAGCCGGGCTGTACACTTGGCTCTACCTTCACCGGAAGAATGCCGCCGACAACGCTTTCCTCGAGCGGATGGGGGAGGGGCGCTAATGCGTTGGCTACGAGCCTTTCTGGGCGCTCTCGCCCTGCTGACGGTTACGGTGGCGCTGACACCACGCGCCGAGGCGGCGCCGACCTGCACCGGCAAGTTCGTCAACCCGATCACCGACGTCTGCTGGTCATGCCTCTTCCCGCTGTCGATCGGCGGGGCGAAAATCTGGCCGGGCAGCCGGCCAGACACCAACAATCCGGCTTCGCCAATCTGTGCCTGCGCCGATCCGCTCCCGCGCATCGGCATTTCCGTCGGGTTCTGGGAGCCTGTGAGGCTCGCCGACGTCACGATGAAGCCCTGGTGCTTCCCCAATCTTGGAGGCACGCGCATCGCGCCAGGCTTCGACATCGGCCAGGGCTACCTAGCAGGACCGTCTATGGTCGGTGGGCGGTCGCAGAGCACGGCCAAATGGCATGTCCACTGGTACGTCTATCCGCTCCTATACTGGATGGAGATCCTGACCGACTTCCTCTGCTTCGAGCAGGCGTCGTTCGACATCGCCTATATGACGGAGATCGATCCGCTTTGGCAGGATGACTCCCTCACCGCGATCATCAACCCAGAGGCGATCGTCTTCGCCAACCCTATCGCCCAGGCGGCCTGCGCGGGCGACTGTATCGCCGGAACAGCCGCGCTCCCGCTGGACGCTCTGTTCTGGTGCGCGGGCTGTCAGGGCAGCATGTATCCACTCAACGGCAACATCCCCGCGTCGATCGGGCATGTCCAGTCGTCCCGCCTGGCGCTGTCCCGCTTCGCCTACAAGATGCACCGCGAAGGCCTCGCGTGGGGGACGATGGGGTCTGAGGGACTCTGCAAGAAATACCTCATGCCGATCATGCGGAAGCAGCAATACCGCTTCCAGATGGTGAACCCGATACCGACGGTCAGCGGGCGCTTCGCCTGTTCCGCGATCGGCGCATCGACCATGCCGCCGGATGCCGGCCGAGCCTTCCCCGCCGGTGGCGAGGACATGGGCTACCTGGTTTGGCGCAAACGCAACTGCTGCGTGTTCTGAGGAGGGAAGCATGCGCCTTTTGGCTTTCGGCATCACCGCGCTTCTCGCCACTGCCGGCCTCTCGGCACTGGCCCAAACCGTCGACGGGCTCGACGTGCAGACGGTCAAGAAGAGGGCGGCGGACCTCGCTGCGGAGGCGCAGGCTTTCGTCGACCAGGTGAAGGACCGCGGTGACGAATTCCGCGAAGAGGCGACGGTCGTTCGCAAATCGGGCATGGACAACATGCAGCGGGTCGCAGCGACGGACCTGCCCAAGGGACCGGACGGCAAGATCGACTTCGACGAGCTGGTCCAGGGTGCGGCGAAGAATGCCAATGTGCCGGGCGGAGATGCGCCGCAGTTCATCGTGTTCGCCAGCCTGTCCATGCCGCCGGCTTCGCTCAAGCAGCTGATCGCCGACACAGCGAAGGCCGGGGGCGTTGTCGTCTTCCGCGGCTTCCCGAACAACTCGGCCAAGGAGTTCGTCAGCCGCCTTGGGCAGGTCGTTCAGAAGGACGACATGCCGAACATCGGGATCGATCCGCGCCTCTTCCGCGCATTCAACGTACAGGCGGTCCCGACCTATGTTGCCGTGTCGTCGACCTTCGATCTGTGCGCCGGCTTTTCCTGCGAAAGCAAGGTCCCACCCCATGACCGCATGGAGGGCAACGTCACGGTCGACTATGCTCTCAGCACCTTCGCCGATGCGAATGGCCCAGGGGCCCGGATTGCTTCAGTCGCGCTCGCGAACCTCGCGCGGAGCCGGCGCCGGTGATGCTCCGGACTCTTGTGGCCGCCCTCGTCGGCGTCTCCCTGGTCGCCAGCCCTGCCGGTGCTCAGCAGATGACGGTTGAGCAGGCGCGCGAGGAGGGAAAAGCCCTCGGCAACGCCAAGCGGCAGGACGAGAGCCTCGTACCGACGTCTGATGCTCAAGCCGCGGCCGTGCCCGGCTATACCGGCACCAGCCAGCCTCAGAGCACCTATTTCGAAGATCCGGACGCGCTGGTCGCCGCAGGAACCGCTCAGCGTTCCACCAATGATTCCTATCGGACTGTGACCGATCCAGACCATACACGGGCCACCTTCAGCAATGCCGAGATCCTCGCAACCACCAATCGCGCGACGACGGTCGAAAATGATCCCGAGGCATACCTGCAGGGCGAGAATATCGGCTCTGAGAGTGGCCAGTGTCAGCCGCTGCCGCCCGGATCCGGCGCGGCTGGCTATTACGAGGCGACCTGCAACACCGGCACCAAGGTCGACGAGACGGCGCCGGTGTGCCGCGTGCCACTGGTGGTCGATGTCACGCCTGGCGTGAACAAGTTTGTTTATACCTGCGAGAACTGGTCGCGCTCGGCCGCGCAGGGTGGCGACAACCGGAGCCGCCGCTGTGTTCCGGCGTTCAACGCCCCCGTCGCCAACGGAGTCTGTCGCGAGCGCTCGCGCGAGACCGTCATGTACGACGTCTGCCTGCAGGGGAATCCGCGCTTTTGCACCGAACCGGACATTCGCGAAGGCGAGATCATCACTTACGAGTGCGACAGCGCCGCGGTCACAGGCAGGCCGTATACGATCGAAACTGTCGGCCAGGTCATCAACGAGCATCGGGACGAGGGCATCTGCATCGGCGCGACCTCAGGGCAGACTTGTGAACTCACCTCCGAGACCTGCGTCGACAGCGAGCCGACCACGCGCACCATCAACGGCGTGGCCGTCACGCGGGCCTGCTGGCAGTGGGAGCGGCAGTATTCGTGCCATCGGCTTTCGCAGGGTAACGATTGCGGCAATCTCGAAGGAAATCGCCAGTGCACGTTTCTGCGCGAGGAGTGCCTTGACGACCCGCAGCAAGGCGAGTGCAAGGTAAAGGAGAAGGTCTACCGCTGTCCGACACCGGACGCGCCTACCTCGAATGCGCCGCAATATATCTGCGGCAACGATGTCTACTGCATAAACGGCGACTGCGAGCCGATCACGCGCGAGGCATCAACAGAGTTCAAGGACGCGCTTGTCGCGCTTCACGCGATCGATGACGCCTCGAAGGGGTTCGATCCGAACAACCTGACGGTGTTCTCCGGAACGCGGGATACCTGTCACAAGCCGGTCTTCGGCCTCATCAATTGCTGCGCCGGCAAGGTGTCCGGCGCGTTGACGCTGGCGGCCGGTGGGGCGGCGCTTGCCGGCGGGCCCGCAGCGATCGCAGCGCTCGCCACGCCCTTCCTCGCGTTGTTCGCCTGCTCCCAGGACGAGATGAAGCTCGACATCAAGGACCGCATGGGGCTGTGCCACAAGGTCGGAACGTGGTGCTCGTCCAGCTTTCTGGGCATCTGCAAGACGAAGAAGACAGCCTATTGCTGCTTCGAGAGCAAGCTCAGCCGCGTGCTGCAAGAACAGGGCCGCGCCCAGCTCAACAAGCCTTGGGGCAGCCCGAAGTCCGAGCAATGCAAGGGCTTTACCATCGCCGAGTTTCAGCTGCTCGACTTGTCGAGGATGGATTTCACAGAAGTCTACGCCGACTTTCTCGACGCGGCGAAGCTGCCGGATGAGGTCCAGACGATGACCGAAATCCAGGCGAAGATTCAGAATTACTACGACCTGCATGGAGGCACTCCATGACGATCAGAGAACCGGGTGATCGACATGACGGCCGTGGCGAATGATCCGCGCACCGCTGACTCTCCCGGCTGCGACTGGAAGATGACGGTGTTCGAACTGGCGATCTTCATGTGCGTGTTCCGCGCCGGGCGAGCTCCTGGCTTGGAGGAGATCTGCCACGTGATCGGCGAATGGTTCGAGTGCGCGGTGGATCCGACTTCGGCTGCCGCGCCCATCGAGCACATGCTCGCCAACCGCTGGGTCGCGGAGGAGAGCCACTGCTTTCGCGCCACCGAGGAGGGCCGGAGTGCGGCGCGACCTTTGATGAATGGGATCATCCGCATGCTGGATCAGGGAACCCGGCTGATCGACGTCGCCCTGATGATGTCCGTGCTGCGCTTATCGAAAGGAGAGTTGGACCATGGGCTTCGCATTCTTTGAGCCGGCGATGATCGCATCCCTGCTTGCTAGCCCAATGCTACCCGGCCCCGTAGGGCAGGCCCAAACCTCGCCTGCTCGGTCCTTGTCGGCCTGCAGCGCCGCCTCCTCCTCCACGGCCCCGATCGACTGCTGCCTCCACATCGCGGCCTGGGACAGGCCACCGACCACCCCATCCAACCACCCCGCGCAATCCCAGGATGGTGCGGCTGACCCCGAGGAAGGACGATAGACATGTCGAAGATGGCAACGCTGGCGATGGTCCTGCTGACGGTCGCGCCGGTAGCTGCCCCGTTGCGGGCGCAGGACGCAGGACGAGCCGACGATAGTGTCGAGGCTCTGGGTGGCGGTGACGATTTCTACTGCGGCGAGCGCAGGCTCGGCCAGTGGTTCTATTGTACGAGGCCGAAGCCGGCCGAGACGGTCAATAGTCAGCCGCCGGCGCCTGAACCGAGCGCGGCCGAGCGTCTCGCCGCGATCACGCGGCAACTGGACGAACTCAAGGCGCGTGCTATCCTCGATCCATCGGAGGCGAATGTCATCGCCTATGTGCGCTTCCAGCGCGAGCAGCTGGACCGCGCATCCACGTTCTCCGACACTTGGCAGCGCGCCCTCTGGCAAAACCCGGATATCGACTACACGCTACAGCGCCCGGTCAACACGGTGGCGAAGCGGACATGGCTCGACAACCGGAAGGCCGATCGCGACCAGGTCCTCACAAACCTCAGCCAGCGATACGGCCTGTTCTATTTCTACGCGCAAAGCTGCGGCGCTTGTGAGGTGTTCGCGCCGATCCTGCGCTCGGTCGCCGACAGCCACCGCATGGCGGTGATGGCTGTGTCCATGGACGGGGGCCCGAGCCGGGACTTTCCGAACTACGTCGTTGATTCCGGGCAGCGGGCGCGGATGGGTGTTTCGGGCAACGAAACGCCCGCCCTCGTTCTGTTTGACACCGCGACGAAGCGAACGATCCCGGTCGGCTACGGCATCCTGAGCGCAGATGAGATCATGGATCGCATCCTCATGCTCACCAACACCAAAGTGGGGAGCGACTACTGATGCCCGGCTCTCGACAGAAGGGACTGCTCGGGAGGCTGGCTCACCGCGCCGGCACCGCTCTGGCCCTGGTCGCCGCATCCCACTTCGCGCTGATCGGCGTAGCGCGCGCCGATGTCGCCTCGGAGATGAACGGCTTCTTCAACGACGCCGGCGGCGCCGCGAACGTGACCGGGCCAACGGCCTTTCAGGGACAGTCGGCCGGATACTATTCGCTGGGCAACGTGTGGACACGCTTCCCGCAGAAGAGCGTATCGCCCTTCAACCTGCAGCTACCGAGCGCGCGTGCGGGCTGTGGCGGCATCGACCTGTTCTCTGGGTCCTTCAGCTTCATCAACGCCAGCGAGATTGTGGCGATGTTAAAGGCGACCGCCAACAACGCCCTGGGCTTTGCCTTCAAGCTGGCGATCGACAGTGTGTCGCCCGAGATCGGCAAGGTCATGGACGAGTTCAGCCAGAAGGCGCAGCTCCTCAACCAGATGAACATTTCGAGCTGCGAAACGGCTCAGGCGCTTGTCGGGGGCATCTGGCCTCAAATGGAAACCACCCGGTCGACGATTTGCGAGGCGGTCGGCAACAGCCAAGGCGTGTTCTCGGACTGGGCCGCTTCCCGGCAGGGCTGCAATAACGGCGGTCAACGGGACGGGACGCTGGCCGGCAACACTGATCCTCACATGAAGGAGCAGATCGTCGGTGATCCCCATAATTATACCTGGGAGGCGCTGAAGAAATCCTCGAAATTCGGTGCCTTTGACCAGGCGTTTTCCGAGTATGTGATGACGCTGGTCGGGACGATCGTCACCACGCCCCCGACAGGCAGCGATCAGGGGCCGAAGGTGGTGATTTACGGTCCTGCCGAAGAGGCGGTCGTCACGGCGCTGTTGGACGGCACCGCCAGTGCGCCCCAGGTGAAGATCCTGAAGTGCAACAACGAGCTTTGCACGGACGTGTCCGACCAGACGTTGAGCGTGCCCGAGGCGAGTGCACTTCGGCCGCGGATCGCGACGATGATCAAGAGCATGAGCTCGAAGATCCGCAGTGACACGGCGCTCGACGCGGCCGAAAAGCAGCTCCTGAACATGGCCACCGTGCCGATCTACAAGATTCTCGCGGTGCAGGCTTATGCCCACTATGCGTTGACCGACGGCGAGATTCAGACGCTCTCTGAGATCGTCGCGGTCGACCTTCTCAACGCGATGCTCGACAACATGCTCGACCGCGTCGAGCAGGCGAAGGTCTTCTACCAGACTGCGGACCAGGAGACGGCCGGGCAATGGCGCCAGCAGATCGCCGCCACGCGCGCCAAGTTCGCGCAGCGCGACGTCAAGCTTAGCAACAAGCTCCAGGTGACGATGCAGATCATCAACCGGAGCATCATGCTGGAATCGACCCTGCAGAACAGCATGACGCCGGGCATGTCCTCGGCGCTCAATTTCTCGCGGGGCTTGAACGCGCAGGGCCTGCTCTAGGCGCGGGAGGGGAGGGTTGCGGCGTGCTCGAAGTCTTCACCGTCGGCGGGGGCGAGTATCTCGTCAACACCTTCAATGCAGTGGCAGCGTGGGCCGGGGGAGGGGGCTACAAGTCGCTCATCCGGGTCGTGATGGTCATGGGCCTGACATACTCGCTGCTCGTCGTCGCCTTCACCCTCAACTTCCGCGCCTGGATGAACTGGTTTTTGCAGGCGACCGGCATTTATCTGTGCCTCATGGTGCCGACGATCGACGTGAAGGTCACGGATCGTATCAATCCGAGCCTCGCGCCGGCGACGGTCGCCAACGTACCTCTCGGACTGGGCGTCCTCGCCAGCTTCACAACGCAAATCGGCGACTGGCTCACGCGTACCGCTGAGACCGTCTTCGTGATGCCCGGCGAGCTCAACTACACCACTAACGGAATGGTTTATGGTGCGCGGCTGTTCGACGCGACCCGCAACTTCGCGATCCGAGATGCCGAGTTCTCGACGAACCTCGAGAGTCACTTCAAGAACTGCCTCTTCGGCGACGTGATGCTTTACCAGAAGTCCCTCACCAATCTGGCGCGGGCAACGGACCTATGGGCGGCCATCGGACCCGGCTCAGAGGCGCGGTCGCAGGAGTGGCTGGAGCGCCAGGGTGATGGG
This sequence comes from Sphingomonas sp. ABOLE, assembly GCF_003950455.1. Classification (NCBI taxonomy): domain Bacteria; kingdom Pseudomonadati; phylum Pseudomonadota; class Alphaproteobacteria; order Sphingomonadales; family Sphingomonadaceae; genus Sphingomonas; species Sphingomonas sp. ABOLE. The sequence goes on along the minus strand of NZ_QQWY01000019.1, from coordinate 21,891 downwards.
ACGGTCCAGAACTTCATCGTCACCTGCCGACAGGCCTATGACAGCCTCAACGGCCAGTGGGCCGGGATGATCGAGGCCAATGCCGAGCCATGGGCAAAGGAGGTCTATCCCAAGCTCAGCAACGCGGTCGCTGCCGCCAAGCTCAAGCACGACGTGCCGATCGTGAACTCGGCGTTCACGGGATCCGGCGACGACTTCATCGGCGTCATGCGGCAGAACACGGCGATCAATGCCTTCATGCAGGCACGCAACTCGATGGCTGGCGGGAGCGGGGCGGCAACGATCGATACCTTCGCGCAGACACGCGCCGACGTTCAGGCGCGCAACACCTACAACTCGATCGCGCAGCAGGCCATGGCCTGGGTTCCGATCTTGAACATCGTGCTCACTGTCGTGTTCTTCGCGATGTTCCCCGTCATCTTTCCGCTGTTCCTGCTGCCCCAAACTGGGCTGGGGACGCTGAAGGGCTATGCGATGGGATTCTTCTATCTCGCGTCCTGGGGCCCGCTTTACGTCATCCTTCACATGATCTGCATGACGCGCGCCGAAAGCGCGGCGAACGGCGTGGCTGGCGGCGGAATGTCGCTTGGGAGCTATGCCGGCATCGGAGCGGTGAACGGGGAGACGGCGACGATCGCGGGCTTTATGCTGATGAGCATCCCATTCCTCGCGGCCGGCCTAGCCCGCGGTGCCATGTCGATCGCCGGGCAGGCAACATCGATGCTGGCCCCGGCGCAAAACGCGGCGGAGGCGGCCGCGCTGGAGCAGACGACGGGCAATTATTCCTACGGGAATGTCAGCTGGGCGAACTCGACTTCGAACATGCGGCAGGCCGACCAATGGTCAACTGCCCCCAGCTTCATGGGGGGCGCGGCGAGCATCGGGTGGCGCCAAGATAACGGAGCGCTCATCAACGGGTTCGGCAACGGCCAGGAGGTGTTCGATACAGGCGGCGCCATCTCGCGGCTTTCTTTCACCCCGACCGCCACGACCGGCACGGTTGCGGAGTGGCGGCAGATGGCCAGCGAGGCCCACCGTCAATCCCAAGCGTACGACAACGCGGCGCAGGAGATGCTCACCTGGACCAAAACTGACCGCAGCGCTTACGGCACGTCGAGCGAGCGATCGTCGGGATGGGATTCGAGCAGTGGCCGCGCGGCCAACACCTCGATCGAGCAGTTCGACCGCACGACAGGCAGTAGTTCGCAGGGGCTGGAGGATCGGTCGTCGACGGGCCAGAGCCTGACGGTCTCGAACGGCCACGATCGGTCCGCGGGCACTCTCAACCAAGTGACAGGATCTTTGTCGGCGGGAGTGGGCGGTGGCGGTTCTAGCAGTGGCAGTGGCAGTGGCGGCGGCGGCCGGAGCGGGATCGGCAAGGTTCTCGGGCGCCTTCCAGGCGTTGGCGGCAGCGTTTCGGCGCAGGGTCAGCAGAACGACTTCCTACGTCACGGCACGTCAGATACTCGATCATCGGACAGCTCGAGCACGGCAAGCAGTGGGGTGCGGGACGAGCACGCTAATGGAACGGGCGCCACGTCTTCTGACGGTACCTATGAACGCTCAGGCGTGTTCAGCCGCGCGTCGACCTCATCTAGTTCCTCGCTGACCCACGAGCAGGCGCTGGCGCGGGCCCGGTCTTACACTGAAACAGCACGCAAGCTCGAGGAATTGTCGCAGCAGCTGTCGCGCGACGCCAGTTACGCCGAAACACATGGCATGCAGCTAAGCGAGAATATGAGCCAGGATCTCGCGCAATGGTATCGCGCGCAGCAGGCTTCGAACCCGGGCCTTGACGCCCCCGAGCTCTGGGCGACCGATCTCAGCGACCATCAGCGCGCCGTCCGGCAGGAGATGGTGACACGCTGGATGCGCGAGAAACAGGATTCCATTCGGGAGGAGATTGCCGGCAAGTTGCATGAGCCAGACCTTGTCCAGGTCGATAGACCAGGCGTCGACAGCGCAGCGGATGTCGCCGGTTCGTACCGCCCGCTTGGCGTATCGGGTATCCCATCAGCTCCGACCGGAGGCAATCCCCGCGCGGCGCAGGCGGTGATCGAAAGCGGAGAAGCAAGGCTCAACGATGATCGGACAGCGGCCCAGGCGACGCGGGCCAGCTCCGTGCAGGGATCTCTAGGTGTGCAGCAGGAAGTCCACCGCGACCACAATCGCGGCTTCTTCGACGATCCGAAGCTGCGGGAATGACCGCCGCCTTAAAGAGCGAAAATGAGGTAGCCCACAAAGCCGGCCAAGATCGCATACGCCACCAGGTAGGCAGCAGCGCTCGCTTTGCTCACGTTGCCGTCGGCGTCGGTCACGGGGCCGTGCGGCTCGACGCCATCATCTACAAGGAGCATCACAGGGCCACCAGGATTATCCTTGGTTGCCGCGAATGTCGCAGTATCCAGCGTCAGCATAAGAACCTCCGAACCGTTCAAACATACTAGGTTCGAGGTTTGTTCACAAGGCATTGAGGACACGGCCAAATGACGAGAAATCAGCTGGGGCGAATAGAAGTAGAAAGCGAAACGCCTGAGCTGGACATGGCTGATCGGGCAGTGTTCGGGTTCTCATGGATGCTGGTGATGGCTCTCGGCTTGATGCCGATCATCGATACGAGCCTGAGGCGATCGCCTTCCATCTCAATACCCGTCGTGATCGCCTTCTTTGTAGCAGTCGCAAGCGGCCTTGCTCTCCGGCGGCGCTATAGCTGGATCGGGTTCGTGCTTCACATTGTCGGTCAGATAGCAATCTGGCTGTCGATTTTCTGCATGTCGTTGGCGGCCATGTTGTACCTGTCCGGCTGAAACGGGGCTATCTCAGCACCGGCCGGCTTTCACGGAGAAAGATCGCTAATCGGCACGAACACCTCGCCGGTCTCGGCCGCGCGGCGGACCTTGAGGGCGAGCAGCCGGTCAATCCCGATGCCGCGATCGAGTGCATCGTATAGGTCCTTGCCCTCAACTCCGATCACGCGCTTTCCGCGGCCGAACGCTCGAAGCCCCTCGTCGGTGAAGCCGCCGAAGCTGATGAAGACACCCCGGGCCCAAGAAGCCTTTTGCTCAATCTTGCCGTGAAAGGTATGTAGCTCGGCGACGCCGATCTTGCGGTTGAGCCACTTGGCTTCGAGCAGATAGGGTTCGTCGGCCAGTTCGAAGCTGCCGTCGATCTGCTCGCCGTCAAGCCGGAACGGCTCGCGCGCCTTGAGCCGGAAGGCGTCGAACAGGTCGGTCAGAAAGCGCTCGAAATCATAGCCACGGCGATGCGCCTCGAGGTCGCGGATCGCGAGCAGCCGGTCGCGCAGCCGGGCAAAGTCGATTGCGTCGAGCATCGGCGACGGCACGACGTTGGCGGGCATCGGCGGAGCGGAGCCTTCGAGTTTGGCGATCAACCCAGCGATCTGAGCGGCTGCCCGAGGCATGGGATCCGGCGTCCCGCGCCCACGGAGCGCCTCACGCTGCTCCCACAGAACGCGCAGCGTCCGAGCCGCGGTGCCGTCGTCGACCTGCGCCAGAAAGCAGCGCAATCGCTTCGCCTTCGATGTCCCGTCGACGGCATATTGGGGAGCGTCGATGTCGATATCGAGCTCGCGGACGAAAAACTCGCTGAAGGTCCGGTTTGAGAAATCGAGAACATAACCCTTCTCGCCGCCCCGGAAGACCTCGTCGACCAGGCCGAGCTCGATCGAGCGCAGGCTGCTCACCGCCGCTTCGCCTTTGACGGACGGGCTCGGTCGGCCGCGCGGATGACGCTGAGCACTGCGGGGTGTACGTCGCCAGCTTCCTCGTCGGTCGGCTCGGTTGCCCATTTCTCGTTGAAGCGCAGCAGCTGATTGTTGCGCCAGGCGTCCATCTGGTAGCCCTCCGCCTTCAGCCGTGTTTCGATCGGCACCGGCACCGAAAGGTGCTCGGGCAGGACATAGGCGAAGAGCAGCTTGGGTAAGCCGTCCAGCCGCTTGATGGCATAGCCGGTCGAGCGCGGCGACAGCACGCATTTCTTCTCGCCCCATCCGGACCGGTAGCTGCGCAGAAGCGAGTCATAAGTCAGGATCTTGATCTTCTGATCCTCCTCGATGCTGGCGATCCGGTCGCGCTGTGCCTGGCTGAAATCCTTGCCGGTCGAGCGGCCGATGATCAGCACCCGGCGCAGCTCGATGCGATTGCGCGCCATGGGAGAAGGAACGAGCAGTGGCAGGAGACGCTCGCGCACCTCGGATTGGTGCTGTTCCCAATAGTCGCGCCAGACCGCTGTCTGGGCGAGTGCCTCGTTGAACGCAGAGGAGCTGCCGACGTGTTTGCTGCTGGTGGTGAACAGCGACTTGTTGGCGCGCTCGATCTCGACCAGCACCAAGATCCAGCGATCGGACGATTTTGTGAGATATGCGAAGTCGGCGGTGCGCCCAGCGATCGGAAATTTCGCAATCACGCAGTTCATATGGAGGCGGTGGTTCAGCAGCCAGGGGCTCGTGTCGAGCAGCTCGGTATGCTGTTCCAGGAAGGCCTGAATGTCGTTCTCGTCCTGACCGTCATCAGCGAGCAATTGCGCGAAGGCGGAGGCGAGCGCTTCGTCCGGCGGTTGTCGCATCAGTGGCCTTTGTCTCTTTATGAATGGTTGATCCGAGGCGGCCGGGGTCAGCGGATTGCCACCACTTTCGCGCCAACGTCTGTGGCCACATCCTTCCAGGCGCGGTCCGCGGTAAAGGCTGGGACCCCTAACCGCTTTGCAAGCGCCAGGCAGAAGCGGTCGCCGAGCGACAGCCCGGCCGCGCTGGTCGCAGCGCGCAGCGCTCCCGCCTCCCAACCCAGCGCCTCGTCAGCGGGCACGACGGTGTAGGGCAAGGCACCCAGCATCGCCCTGATCTCGTCAAGCGGAGCGCCGAGGTGAACGAAATGGCTCACAACCTCGGCCTGATTGAAGACCCCCACCGCCGCCTCACTCACCACGCCGGCGACCTTGCTTCCTCCGCGCTCCCCTTTCAGCAGGGCCAGGATGGCGGAGGCATCGAGAACCGCCTCCGTCACTCGCCGCTGTCCGTCCGGCGGCCGGCGAGGAAAGCGTCCACGGATGCGTCCGGATGCCCGGCATATTTCTTGGCGATCGCCTGCGCTCGCGCCACCGCCTGATGAACGGTCCTAAGAACCACCCCGTCCTCGGTTTCCTCCAGCAGCACCGCGCCGCCGCCCACCAGACCCAAGCGCTTGCGGATGCTCGCGGGGAGGCTCATGCGTCCGTTAGGGGTGATGTTCACTTGAACTGTCATGAGTCGCATTACTCCGGATGTGGCAAGCGCTCGACGATATACCACATCTGGCGATTTGAGGCCAGCATCGTCGAGCAAGCCCCACTACGCGCCGCTTGCCAACGATGTAATTAGCGATAACTGTGATTCCCGCTAAAAAGATGCTGGCCGGATTTCACCCAATCCGATAGGCTCAAGGCATGATCATAGACGTGCCAAGCCCCCACGATTTTCAGGCTGCGGGACTGAGCCAGCTCTATTTGGCTTGGCAGATCGCCATGCACTCCGTGCAAGACTATGAGAGCGCCACGGCGCAGAAGGGGTCTCAGCCGATCGAGCAGCGCGAGGTCGAAGAGTTCTGGCGGCGCTCGCAGCCCGCTCTGGCAAACGCGTTCAGCCTAGTGCAGCAGGGCATGGAACTCGCTTTGAAGGGGCGGATCGCTGCGGTCTCGCCTTTTTTACTCCTAGGCGACCCCGCTGATTGGCCTAAGAACAGCGTAAACTCTGACGTTTCTTTCGGCGATTTCCGCACCATCGACGCAAAAGATCTGTCTAAAGTGCACAACTGCGTATGCCCATCTCCCTTAGACGAGCAATTTCGCAATTTCTGGGATCAAGTTCGGCGTGACCGCAATAGGATCATGCACTCGGTAACCGTCAATTCCTTTGATCCGGCGCTCCTCGTTCGCACGATCTTGACGGCAGCATGTGAGCTTTTCGCCGAGACGCCTTGGCAACACAGGCTAGCCGAAATGGTCGCGGACGGCCGATATGAGGCATTTGGCTACGACAAAGATACCCACAACATGGTGCTGTCGCAGCTCGATATCGCGGTCCGACATCTCACACCTGCCGAAGCGCAACATTTCTTCGGTTTCGATAAGAGGCGGCGCGCGTACGTCTGCCCTCACTGCTACCGCGCCTCTAATCGCGACTGGCAGGTCACTTGGCCCAAGCTAGCTCAACTGACTGACAAAACTCATCAGGCGAAGTCGCTGGGCTGCTTTGTGTGCGGCGAGACCACACAGGTTGAGCGGGTACCCTGTCATAGTCCAGAGTGCCTCGGCGATGTCATTGGGGAAGAAATCTGCCTCACCTGCACGTTGGATCAAAGCTGCTATTTCGACGCCGACTCCGGTCTAACGGACGCGGACCTATCCTCGGTCGAATATACCTATAGATTTGTGTTCAGCAGAGGGGTTGCTGGAGCAGGTGGAACCCACGCCCAAGGTGAGGCGCTTCTTGCCAACGATAGAAATGCAAAAGGTCACGCTGCGTACGTGCTTCGTCAAGGCCACCTACAGGTCTGGAACGCGGTCACCATCCTCCACGTCGAGAGCCGCGAGCCTTTCTATGCTCCACCGAAGGAGCGCGTATTGGGGTATTGGCGTCGGCAAGGATCCGACCTCGAGTGGGTAGCGGGCCTCCGAGCAGACACGCCTGATTGGGACGCTGGGTTGTGACCGATCCGTTCTGGCACTTAAAGGGAACCGGGTTTGATACCGACGAACCGACGGTGGTGCGTGAAACCTCCTCCCCGGCTGCGGCTTTCGCCCCCGGTCTCGCCGGGCACGATAGTGCTCGGGTACACGCATATGTGGAACGAGCGTCGGCGGAGGCAACACTGCGCGCCTACAGATCGGATTGGCGGCTCTTTTGCGCTTGGTGTGCTGAAAACGGCTATCGACCACTGCCGGCGTCGCCAGCGATCGTCGCAGCCTTCCTCACCTTGCTCGCAGACGAAGGCTTTGTGCCGCGTCAAGCGCCTAGCACCAAAGCAGGCCGTGTCATCTCTCAACGTGGCCCGCGCCCACTCGGAAGAGCGACAATCGGCCGCCGTCTCGCGGCGATCGTCTTCGCGCACCGAGCAGCGAATGCGCTGCCACCTACGGCGCATCCCGACGCCGCTCGCCTCGAGCGGGTCATGCGGGGGATCCGGAAGGCCAAGAAGGACGAGAGACCTGCAAAGAAGCACGCTGCCGACAGTGACGTTATGCGTGATATGCTCCGCAGCGTCGCGGGCGAGAGCCTGCGTGCTTACCGGGATCGTGCATTGCTCGCCATCGGAATGGCGGGAGCCTTCCGGCGGTCTGAGTTGGTCGCAGTTACGACGGATCACGTCACCGCCGATAGCCGCGGCCTTTTGGTCCGGATCCGCTCCTCAAAGACGGACCAGGAGGGGAGGGGCCAAAGCGTCGCAATCCCAGATGGGCAACGGCTCGAGCCGGTACGTCACTATCGAGCCTGGATCGAAATGGCCGGGATCTCGGAAGGACCTGTCTTCCGTAAACTTACACCGCAAGGACGCGTTACGGCCAAAGCGATGAGTGCGCAGGGTGTGGCGCTGGTTGTGAAAGCGGCTGCCGCAGCGGCAGGCTACTCGTCGAATTCGTTCTCAGCCCACAGCCTGAGGGCAGGCTTTCTAACCGAAGCAGGCCGACAGAACGCCAACTTGTTTAAGATGAAGGAGCACAGCCGGCACAGCTCGTTGGAGATGGTCGCAGAGTATGTGCGCGACCACGATCGGTTCAGGCAGCATGCGGGTGAGGGGTTCCTGTAGGGTGACACGGGTCGGGTCGAGCCGAGTCTTTGTCTAATTTTCGTTCAGCCCGAACTCCGAACGCGTATGCAAGCGGATCTTCCAAGTTGCTTCAATCTGTATCACCTCGTCCTGACTCAAGTCTGGCGACACGCGCTGTAAAATCGAAAAGCGGAACGTCGACGGGTCGCGATTGCGAAGCTTCTTGTTCCCGCCGTGCCCAGTGGATGCATACTCCATCCAGCGGCCGAGAAGATTGGCGCCGCCATAGGCGGAACCGACATATGATCTACCGTCCTTCTCATCCCAAATGAGATAGATACCGCGCCACTGCTCTAGTTTCGATTTCATTTTCGAGGGCAGAATTTGCAGTTCGGCCCAGCTATAGTTTAGTCGGTCCCACGAGGGTAGCTCACCGTCGAAGGCGCTTTCTTCGCGGATCGCCAAAATCGACATTGGTGTTTCGCTTGCGCGGCGGCCCCACGAACGGTGCGGTGGCCATTCGATGATCAACTTACCGCGCCATTCTTGATAATACTCGAGCCTTCGCAGATCGAAGTAGAGCCGGGTGTCCCGGCCATCTTCGGTGGTCCAACCTGGATTTCCTAGGCGTTTCAGCTCGATCTGCTCCGGTAATGCCCAGAACTGCTCACGCCCGATCGGACTAGCATCCACCACATCATACAAGCCGACAAACACAGCCTTGCCGGAGTCGTACTCAATGAAGGAGGCCAAATGGCCACCACGCCTCTTGAGGAACGAAGCCTCCATCTGTGAGCTTTGGTACTGTCCGTCGTCAGAACATTCGGCACAACTCGCGGCGTAGATTAGCGGAGTGCGGACCTCGTCAGGGGGTTGATGTTAGGCGGCGAACTTGCGGTGCTGCAAGCGCCGATGTTCGATGGTCTGTCGCTTGATCCTTTCGCGCAGTTTGATGATTGCCGGAGCCCTGCCGAAGTAGGCATCGGCAGGCGTCACGTTGGCCAGGCTCTCGTGGTATCGCTGGTGATTGTAGTGCTCGACGAAGGTCTCGATGTGGGCTTCGAGGTCGCCGGGCAGGAAGTAGTTTTCCAGCAAGATGCGGTTTTTCAGGGTCTGGTGCCAGCGCTCGATCTTGCCCTGGGTTTGGGGATGACACGGGGCGCCGCGGACATGGCTCATCTTCCGGGCCTCGATGTATTCCGCCAGCTCACCCGCGATGTAGCTGGGGCCATTATCGCTGAGTAGCCGGGGTTTGTGCAGCACCGTGGCGCTGTCGCAACCAGAAGCCGCCAGGGCGAGGTCCAGCGTGTCGGTGACGTCCTCGGCTCGCATGTTGGTGCACAGCTTCCAGGCGATGATGTAGCGTGAGAAGTCGTCGAGCACGGTCGACAGATACATCCAGCCCCACCCGATGATCTTGAAGTAGGTGAAGTCGGTCTGCCACATCTCGTTCGGCCGCGTGGTTTTCGTGTGGAACTGATCGGCAGCCTTGATCACGACATAGGCCGGGCTGGTGATCAGGTCGTGGGCCTTCAACAGGCGGTAAACCGTGGATTCCGACACGAAGTAGCGCTGCCCATCGGTGAAGCGCACGGCCAGTTCCCGGGGGCTCAGCTCAGACTGTTCCAGCGCCAGCTCGATGATCTGGTCGTGGATGCCCGCCGGGATGCGGTTCCACACCCGGCTCGGCGCCGATGGCCGATCTTCCAACGCCTCCGGCCCGCCTTCGAGGTAGCGATCATACCAGCGGTAGAATGTCCGACGAGGGATGCCGAGTTGGTCCAGCGTGCGCTTGGCCGACAGGTGCGACTGCTCGACGGTTCTGATGATCTCGAGCTTCTCGGATGCGGGATACCTCATTCGTCGTTGCCCCCATCCGCGACCATGCTTTTTTTGAGCAGACGGTTTTCCAGTGTCAGATCGGCCACGCATTCCTTCAGGGCCCGGGCTTCGCGGCGCAGGTCCTGGACCTCTCCGGTGGTCGCGGCACGGGCGGTGTCGCCGGCCAGGCGGCGCTTGCCAGCTTCCATGAACTCCTTCGACCAGGTGTAATACAGGCTCTGGGCAATGCCTTCCTTGCGGCATAGCTCGGCGATGCTGTCTTCCCCACGCAGGCCATCCAGCACGATGCGGATCTTGTCCTCGGCCGAAAAGTGGCGCCGGGTCTGTCGGCGGATGTCCTTCACTACCCGCTCTGCTGGGGCCTTGGCGGGCGATTTTACATTGGAGGATCTGAGCTTCATCTTCGTTCCTTCGTCACTACGACGAAGCCCAGATCCTCCTTAAATCACAACCTCAAATCTGTGCCATCGGTGCTGACGGCGGACAAATGCTATGTCTAGCTTTCTGTCGGCAGTGTTAACACGACTCCACGTCGTCCTCCTACTCATCTTTGGATACTTCGCGCTCAGTGCGCTTCACGAGGAGATGCGCCTCTTTGGGAAGGCAGTGTGGATGCTAATTTCCAATCATCGGCCGCACGAAGCGGTACTGATCGATGGATTCACCAGTGTCTATATCAACCTAACTCTCTCTGTCGTAGTTGCGGTCTTTATCGTCTTCATGGAGTCGCGAGTGACAAGGCTGGCAGCGCGTAAGAGCCCAGCTGAGGCCCGAAAGGCGTTGAACTGGCCGGCCTGGTTCGAAAAGGTTCTGTCGTTCATCTACCGCATGTTGGATGTACGCTGAGAACGAGTGAGAGGTACCTAGGCACGTTTCGGCCACCAGCTGAGACGTGTCATAGGCCTGAATAACGCTCGCACTTACAATGGCTCCGGTTTACCGCTGTAGGCTGGCTCTATCCACATGCGCTGACGCTAGCAGTCGGCTCCACGCCTGCAACGGCGCTCCGCGGCCGCCCCTGTTCCATCTCCGTTCCATCAATCCACAGCTACGTGTTCGCCCCTCCTTGACCAAAGGTGCTCCGTAAAGGAACATAGAGGGAACGTTTAGAGTCTTAGAACACGATGATCGCCGCCCTCGAGTCCCTCGCGCCCAGCATAGCGCACCTCCGCACGATCGCGACGCCCGCGGCCGACTACCGGGTGCTGCCCTTCGGCGTCGACGCGATCGACAGTCGGCTCGGGGCAGGGGGGCTGCGTGCCGGCGCGCTCCACGAGGCGTCCGCGCGGAGCCTCGCCGTGGTCGACGACGCCGCCACGACCCTGTTCCTCGCCGGCATCGCCGCGCGCGAGGCCGCGGAGGCGAATGGCCCGGTGCTTTGGGCGAGCTTCCGCAGCGACCTCTACGCGCCGGGCCTGGCCCAAGCGGGACTACCGTCTTCCAGCGTGATCTATGCGCAGCCGCGTGACGATGCCGCTCTCCTGGCCGTAATTGAGGATGCCGTGCGGGACGGCACCCCGTCTGTGGTTGTGGCCGAGGCAACCCGGGTGTCGATGGTCGCGACGCGGCGCCTGCAGCTGGTGGCGGCCGAGGCGGACATGCCGGTGCTGCTGCTGCGCCGCCGGCGCGGGCGCGACCAGGATCCGCTGGAAGAGCCGTCGGCTGCATGGACCCGGTGGCGCATCGGCGCTGCCCCGTCCGAGCGACTAAGCGTCGCTGGCGTGGGGCGGCCGCGCTGGTCGGTTGAGCTGGCGCGCCAGCGTGGTGGAGCATCCTTCTCCCTGATTGTGGAGGGTAGCGATGAGACGGGTCGTCTCGCTGTTCCTGCCGAACTTGGCCATCGAGCGGCTGAGAAGGTTGGAACGGCCCGCATCGCGGCCGCCTGAGCGGCCAGCGCTTCAGCTCCCCGTCGACGATGATCCCGGCGCTTGCTCGGTCCCGCGCGGCGGGGGCTGGCGACCTGGTGCCCGCTGGGCACGGCAAGGTGCGGATCCCCGCGCCGACGTCGAGGCACAGATCGCGGCGCTGCCGGCGCATGCAAAGCCTCCGATGCGCGAGCTCGGCCGACGCTCGGAGCCCGCCAGCAATCCGTACAAGGCAACTCATGGCGTAAGCACTCCGGAAGCATCGCGTTTTCATATTGAAGCCACATCAGACGCACCGATGGCGCTGGTGGGCAAGGTCGGCCGCCGCGAGGAGGTAGTGGCCGCGTGCCTAGGCGCGCAGGCGCTCGGCATCCGCCCCGGTATGGCCGCGACCCATGCCCGCGCCCTCGTGTCCGACCTGGACTTCCGCCCTGCGGAGCCGGAGGCCGATGCTGCGCTGCTCGATCGCCTCGCCCTGCTCGCCGTGCGCCGCTGGTCGCCGACGGCGGCGGTTACCCCGACCGACGGCCTATGGATCGATCTGACGGGCTGCGAGCACCTTCATGGCGGCGAGGAGCGGTTCTGCCGGCGGCTGCAGGCATTCTGCCGCCGCGCGGGCTTCACCGCGCGCGTGGCCATTGCCGATACCCCTGGTGCCGCACATGCGCTCGCCCGCTACGGCAGAGACGACCTGACCCGGGTTGAGCCTGGCAGGACGGCTGACGCGCTCGCACCGCTGCCGATCGCCGCCCTTCGCCTATCCGCGACTGCACAAGCTGCAGCGCGGAAGTTCGGGTTCGAGCGGATTGCGGATCTCCTGCCCGTCGCACGCGGGCCGCTCGCCCGCCGCCTCGGTCTGCCCGCGATCACCCGCCTCGATCAGGCGCTGGGCGCGGTAGCTGAACCCATCACGCCGCGCGAAGACGCCGAGGTGCCGTTCGTCGAGCGCCGGCTGCTCGAGCCGATCGGCACCGCCGAGGCAATCGAGCAAGTCATGGGCGATCTGCTGGGTGATCTGGCGCAGGTGCTGCAGGAGCGGGGGCTCGGCGCCCGCTCGCTCCGGTTGACGGGTCTGCGCGTCGACGGCGGCGAGCAGGTGGTGGCGATCGGCACATCGCGGCCGACGCGAGAGGTGACGCACCTCCTGCGCCTGCTGAAGCTCCGCATCGACCGCATCGATCCCGGCATGGGCATCGAGCAGTTCTGGCTCGCTGCGCCGCACACCGAGCCCCTCGATGCCATGGACCTGGGCGCTGTCCTCGCCGGCGACACGATGGTGCGCGATCCGTCGCGCCTCGTCGACGTCATCGCTGGCAGGATCGGCCCCAGCGCGGTCTTCCGCATCGCTCCTGTCGAGAGCCATGTACCCGAGCGCGCGGTCGCGCAGGTCGATCCCAATGAGCAGCCGGGGGAGTGGCCGGGTTGGCAGCGCCCGATCCGCCTCTTCGCTCGGCCCGAGCCGCTCTTCAACGTGCTGGCGCTGCTCCCGGATCAGCCTCCCCGCCGGTTCGAGTGGCGGGGCAAGCGCTACACGATCGTCGGCGGCGATGGGCCTGAGCGCGTCCACGGCGAGTGGTGGCGCAGAGACGCGGAGACCTGGGCGGTTCGCGATTATTACCGCGTCGAGGACGAGGAGGGCGGCCGCTACTGGGTCTTTCGCCGCGGCGACGGCTTTCAGGACAACACCGGGGATCTGTCCTGGTGGATCCATGGTGTGTTCGGATGAGCCGCTATGTCGAGCTGCAGGTGCTCACCCACTTCTCGCTGCTGCGCGGCGCGTCGAGCCCTGACGAGCTGTTCGCGGCCGCAGCGCTGCTCGGCTATCCCGCGATCGGCATCAGCGACATCGGCACCGTCGCCGGTGTAGTGCGAGCATGGGAGGCGCAGAAGGCAACGGGCGTGCGCTCGATCGCCGGCACGCGCGTGGATCTGTCGTGCGGTCGCCGGCTGCTGCTCTACCCGACCGATCGCGCTGCCTGGTCCCGCATCACGCGGCTGCTGACCGTCGGCAAGAAGCGGGCGGGGAAGGGGAGATGCCTTCTGCACTGGCGCGACCTCGAGCCTTGGTCTGACGGCGTCATTGCCATCCTGCTCCCGCACGAGGCCGACGAGGAGAACCTGGCTGCCCTCCGCGATCTGAGGGCGGTCTACGGGCGCCGCGGCTACATGGCGCTGTTCCAGCGCCGGCGCCCCGGGGACGCGGTGCGGATCGATGCGCTTGCAAGGCAGGCGGGCGGCGCCGGCGTGCGCGCCGTGGTGACCGGCGACGTGCTCTATCACGCACCCGACGCGCGGCTGCTGCAGGACGTGGTGACGGCCGTGCGCGAGAAATGCACCGTGGACGAGCTCGGCTACAAGCGCGAGGTGAATGCCGATCGCGCGCTGAAATCGCCCGAGGAGATGATCCGACGCTTCCGCGCCTATCCCGATGCGCTGCAGGCGAGTGTCGACATCGCCCGCGCCTGCACCTTCGACCTGGGCGAGCTGGCCTACCAGTACCCGCATGAGCGGCTGATCGACGGGCTCACCGCACAGGAGGCTTTGCAACAGCTGGCGACGGACGCAGTGAACCAGATGTTCGACGGCGAGGTGCCGGAGGCATACACAAACCAGATCGCGCACGAGCTGAAGCTGATCGAGGAGCTGGGCTATGCGCCCTACTTCCTCACCGTCTACGCGATCGTGCGCGAGGCGCGCCGGCGCGGGATCCTCTGCCAAGGCCGGGGCTCGGCCGCCAACTCGTGTGTCTGCTTCGTCCTCGGCGTCACCTCTATCGATCCGATCAAGCACGAGCTGCTGTTCGAGCGCTTCGTCTCCGGCGAGCGCCGCGAGCCGCCCGATATCGACGTCGACTTCGAGCATGAGCGCCGCGAGGAAATCATCCAGTGGATCTATGAGACCTACGGGCGTGATCGCTCAGCCCTCACCGCCGTCGTCACCCGCTACCGCGCGCGAGGCGCGGTTCGGGACGTCGGCAAGGCGCTGGGTCTGCCCGAGGACCTCACCTCGTCGCTTGCGGGCCTGGGGTGGGGTTGGTCGGCCGAAGGGGTAGGGGACAAGCAGGTCGAGGAGCTGAACCTCGATATCGGCGATCGCCGGCTGCGGCTGACACTCGAGCTCGCCCGCAAGCTGATCGGGGTGCCGCGGCACATGAGCCAGCACCCGGGGGGCTTCGTCCTCACCCATGATCGGCTCGATGACCTGGTGCCCATCGAGCCCGCAGCGATGGAGGATCGCCAGATCATCGAATGGGACAAGGACGACATCGACGCACTCAAGTTCATGAAGGTGGACATTTTGGGATTGGGCATGCTCGGCTGCATGAACCGCGCCTTCAACCTGCTCGAGGCGGAGAAGGGGCTGCACGTCGAGATGAAGGATCTGCAGGACGATGACCCTGCGGTCTTCGGCATGATCCAGAAGGCGGACACCCTCGGCACCTTCCAGATCGAATCCCGCGCGCAGATGTCGATGCTCCCGCGCATGAAGCCGCAGCGCTTCTACGATCTGGTCATTCAGGTGGCGATCGTTCGGCCAGGCCCGATCCAGGGTGACATGGTGCATCCCTATCTGCGGCGGCGCGAGGGGCTGGAGAAGCCGGAATATCCAAGGCCCGAGCTGCGCGCGGTGCTCGAGAAGACGCTCGGCGTGCCGCTGTTCCAGGAGCAGGCAATGCGCGTGGCGATCGTCGGCGCCGGCTTCACCGCGGCCGAGGCCGATCAGCTGCGCCGCGCGATGGCCACCTTCAAGTTCACCGGCGGGGTCTCGCACTTCAGCGAGAAGCTGATCGAGGGGATGGTCGAGCGTGGCTACCCGCGCGAGTTTGCCGAGCGCACCTTCCGGCAGCTCGAAGGCTTCGGCTCCTATGGCTTCCCGGAGAGCCACGCCGCCTCCTTCGCGAAGATCTCCTACGCCTCGTGCTGGATGAAGCACCACCACCCGGATGTGTTCTGCGCGGCACTGATGAACGCGCAGCCGATGGGGTTCTACGCGCCGGCGCAGATCGTGCGCGACGCGCGCGAGCACGGCGTTGAGGTGCGGCCGCCCTGCATCAATGCGAGCCGCTGGGACTGTACGCTTGAGAAGACCGGCGGCCGCTACCTGGCCGTGCGCCTTGGGCTACGGCAGATCCGTGGACTCTCGAATGCCGATGGCGCCAGGATCGTGGCCGCGCGGGGCACTGCACCCTTCACCAGCGTGGAAGAGGTCTGGCGGCGATCGGGCGTGCAGCGCGCATCGATCGAGAAGCTGGCGGAGGGCGACGCTTTCCACGCTTTCGGCGCCGATCGCCGGCAAGGACTTTGGAAGGTGAGGGGGCTCGGCGAGGCACCATTGCCGCTCTTCGCAGCCGCTGATCGCGCTGCTGAGCGTTTCAGCGCGGAAGGACTGGAGCCCGACGTGGCCCTACGGCCGCTCACCGACGGACGCGAGGTGATCGAGGACTACCGCTCGCTGCAGCTGTCGCTGCGCGCGCACCCGCTGACCTTCGTGCGAGACGAGTTGCGCCGGCGTGGCGTCACCAAATGCGCGGATCTCGCGAACATCCGCGACGGCCGACACGTCGAGGTCGCCGGCATTGTTCTGGTCCGCCAGAAGCCAGGTTCCGCGAAGGGGGTCTTGTTCATTACAATCGAGGACGAAACGAATATCGCTAATGGAATCCTCTGGCCCGACCGCTTCGAGGCCCAACGCCGCACCATCATGTCGGCGTCAATGGTGGGTCTAAAGGGCAGGGTGCAGAAGGAAGGTGATGTGATCCACATCATCTGCGACCGCATCATCGACCACGGCGATCTTCTACACCGAGTTGGCGAAATGTCATTCCCGCATCGCACGGGTCGTGGCGATGAAGGCCGGCATCCCGGCGCGCCTGATCGCGGCGACAAGGGATGGAGCCCCGAGCCCCGCAACCAGTATTGGCCGCCCCACGCGGACGGCATGGATCCAGAGGAAGTGGTGCGGTTCAAGTCGCATGACTTCCATTGATCGATGCCGAAGCTGGGCAGGCATCAGCGCGTCGTCATCGCGCTCTCGGTGCATATTCTCAGGACCGGCGTGACCAGGTGCGCGAACTCCCGCGTGGATCTGCCGGAGATCCGCTTGGCGCTGCGATGCTTGCTGCCACACTGCCCCGAGAAGTGGCCGCTGACCTGCTATTGGGACGCTGCGGGCCAAGAGAATGAGATCGGGCGGTCCCAAGGGGTGACTGCTGCGTTCAACGGCATCGTGCGGCAGCTGCGGCGGGCCGGCTGCTACGAGGAGGTGACCCCGCATGATCTTCGGTAGAGCGCGACATGCCCGCTAAGGTGGAAGGCCCATATACGACCTTGGGCGAGTGGGCTGTCGAGCGCGCCGATATGCGGATCGTGTGCGAATGCGGGCGGACGATCAACGTGCCCGCCGACAAGATCCTCTCGCGGTTCGGCAGGGATAGCAGCGTCCAGAAAGCGGTGATCCGCCTGCGCTGCACAACGTGCCGGCGCCGCGGGCATGCCACCATTTCTCCCATTCCGGTGTTGAAGCGCTAGGAAGGGTTGGCACGATGCCGGAGACGAAGCCCACAACGACCGACGACATTCGCAATTTGCTTGCGCACCTTCTAGCCGGCGCTGCGGGGGAAGATGAAGCGCATTGGCTGAAGCTGATCGGGCCAGTGACCGCTCTGCCGATCATCGACGCGCCCAGATCTAATTGGCGGATCGAGCCGAAGGGTAAACCAGGGGAACTGGAAGCAATCGAGAAAGCCGCCGAAGTGGTGCGTTTGGCTTACCCGTATGTGCCGTCTCCTCGCGCGGGAGGGGCGGCTCGTTAAGCGGGCTGCGGACCCGCTCCGAGCGAGCCTCAGCTCTGCTCAGCGCGATGCCTACCGCTCGTCAGGTTAACGCTTCAGATAAGCTCGCACATCGTCGGCGCGATCCCCTACGGCGTTCACTGCTTCGACCAGCTTGTCCTTAGATACCCCGAAGGACTCCATCCAGTCTCGAACCTCATAGTCCTCGCTCAGCGAAACGCGCTTGCGATCCTGGCCACCAACCTGCGTCTTGTCGTCTGCCATATCTTCTCCTCTCGAAGCGAAAGCGCTGCGCCTCGCCGAGAACGCTGCCTCGGCGGGTGATATCGATCGCTGCCAATTAGCGGGTGCTCGGCGCTACGCGGTGGTAGCGCCTGAGCGGCTACCCGGCTCATCAGCGTCCTTCCGCGTTTGGTAGATTGCCCCTGCAATAAGGGCGGCCACGCCTGCGGCTCCTGCAATCAGGCCGCGATTCCTTCTGAGGAACCCCTTCGACGGCCGTTTGGCTGCGACGTTTTGGGGGCGGGATTTCTTATTCGGCTTTGCTGTCATGCGGCCTGAACTCTCGTTGCGCGCGCAGGTTGCGGGACGGACGCCCCTCCGCCGATGCGCCGAGCTTCCTGATGCGGTCGATTGAGAAGCATCGCGCAAAGTTAGCGGAGATCGAAGCACAAGCTGATAGCCACGCCTAAGCGTGCGCGGCGGCTACGGCTATTCCGAGGATCCGTCTTCCGCCGGCGTATCCAAATGGCGGCTGAGGGTGGGTTTCCGCGCAGCCATTCGCTCCCACGTGTCCGCGGCCTGCAAGTGCTTCTGGCGGACGTTGGTGAGCGGCGTTGCCTCAGCGGCCTCACGGTGCTCGCGCGCGCGGTCGTTACAGTAAGCTGGGCTCTCGATCATGACTTCCCCCCGTTCGGGGGCGTACAACGTCATGGCTGGAAGATTGTTGCAGCGAATTACGGACCCGCACGACCAGCATCCCAGCAAGCGCTCTCGACGAAGGCAGGCAAAAAAATGGCGCTCCACCACGGAGCGCCTACGAAGTTTGGGTCGTGCGGCGTGAATACCATCTGGCTCGCGATGATCAACCGCCTGCGACAATTCATTACAAAATTCTCACAGCGTTACGCCTACGAATACCATAAAAAAGGCAAGTACGCCTGCAGCTACTTTGCCGACACCAAGCATTCTTGCAGCCACTCCGCGCCTTTGCTTTCCCCATGTCTTGTCGCGTGCCGTCCTCATCGCGAGCACACCGTCCACACAGAACACAGAGCCGACGATGAAGAGGGCGATGCTAAACCCCTTCACGAAGCCGTGGATCCCGTGTCCGGTCAGAACGAAGAAGGCGATCAGGGCGATGGTGATCAGGGCATAGAGGGTCATGCCCACGTCCAGCACGCTGTATATCCGGTAGAGCCGCGGGCGACCGACGGGGCTGCGGGCGATGACGATCGGCCGCTTGCAAGTCAGGCAGCCTCGGACCTTATGCCGCTTGAGATTCTGGAACAGGATGTTCCTGCAATAGGGGCAGTGCGCTGCCTGGATCTGGATGGGAGCATTCATGCGCCGGCCCTTCCGACGTAATAGACCTCGATCACGGAGAGGCCGCGTCGAACACCTTCGATCGTTACCTCGTCGGCGTCGTCGCATTCTGAGAGAGCTTCCCCGGTCAGCCGCCAGTGCATGCCGCCATTGTCGCAGAGCATGCGTCCGCGCGGCGTCCTGGTCATTTTGCCGGAGAGCCGCATCGGGGGATCAGACGCCATCGTCAATCTCCGTTGCTGGGTTGATCGCCACTCGAAAGCATTCGGGCACGCAGTGAAGCATCGGATGCCCTCGATAGATGAACTGCTCGCCGTCGATAAGAACCGGCTCGTGCGCGAGACGCCGGCAAGGCTTGTTCGCAGCGTCCCGCCAAGCACACGGCGCGGCCATTGGCTGCCGAGGCTCGGCCTCCAGCTCGACCATCTCACGTGTGGTGACATCCGAAAAGAGATCAGCCTGAAGCTCCATCACGCACCTCTCAGGAAGGGAAGGGGAGGCCACCCAGCTGGCATCCTCGCCCTTCCTCTCCCCCTCTCCTCACTGCTGCCCTGGGGCCGCACTGCCGCCAGCAGGCGCTGGAGCGGGAGCTGCCGCTGCCGCTGGGGGTGCAAGCCGCACCTTCGCGTCGGTGGTGAGCTTCCGATATGCGTCTAGCAGGGCGAGCGAGGTGATCTTGCCCATGTCGGTGCTAGTGTAGCCGCCGCCGAGAGCGCCGATGCCGGCATTCAAGAGCACCCCGCCGCCGATGATCGAGAGATCCTTCTTGCGGACCTGGCCGCTGGCGATCGCGCGCTGAATGCCGGTGGAGACTTCCACGAGCGCCAGCATGACTTGGGCTTCCAGCTTCTTGCTCTTGAAGCCTAATCCGCCCCCGAACATCCCGCCGGCGCCGCCGCCATAGCCTCCCGCGTCCCCGTCCGAGTAGACCACGCTTGCGGTGAGGAGATAGTCGGCTGCGCGGAGCGTGTTCGTCTTTGCGCCGGCAGTTGTCGAGCCGGCCATCTCGCGCTCCCGCTGCAGGGCATCGAAGCCTTCGCCGCGATCCACGATCAGGAAGCAGTTGGAGTTGGCTGCTAGCAACTTCAGGAGGGGGATCGGGTCAACACGGGCCTGGCCGCCGTTTTGCTGCGCCTCTGCCATTCGCATCATAGCCGCGATCTGAGGAGGGAGGCCGTCGGTCGGCGACGCTGCGCTGCGCTTCTCGACGATCGCCATCGTGCCAAACGGCTGCACGCACTTCGGCACCTCGGATGTCTCGTCGACGCCGGTGCCCCCCTTGCCCATCTTCTGTGCATTCGCGGTGCCGATCGACAGGGCCAACGCGGCCGCGGTCAGTAGAACCTTACCCATGGTGTTCCTCCTGTGGTGTTTGCATTTCATGGACACGGATCCGCTTCAGCGGCTCCAGATCTGGCGGAGACGGACTATGAGAAACGGCGTCGTTATCGCGCCTGCCAGGACGATCGCGATTGCCGGGTCTCGGAGCGACGCGCCCGCTGGGGCAGCCGCTAGCCAAAGCAGAGGCAGAAGCACTGCTTCCCAGAGAACGACCCACAGATATGGGTCCAGGTCGCCAGCGGCGATCCGGCCAGCGCCGGCGAGCTCCGCAAGCGTGGGACGGATCTCCCTTCGGGTTTCTCTGCCGCCGAGATAGCCTTCTGCGTAAAGATCACCGATCAGCTGGTCTCGGGTCTCAGGTGACAAGTCGATGCCAACCTGACTGCACACCTTTCGGACGTCACGAGTGAGTCGCTTGTACCTCGGGCAATTCTTCGCATTTTCGTGCATTGATTCTGCAGTCGGAAATTGTGCTCCTGCCATCACATTTCTCCTTCGACGCTGTTCGGTTCTCTTGCGACGATCATGCGGATCTCAAGCGCCGCTGCGTCGTCGTTGCAGATCCAGTTCTGGAAGAGGGGCTGCCACCTCGCGCGCCCCTCGCAGGCCGCGCTCAGGCGCGCCTTCGCAGCTTCGTTGTCACGGGCAGCGAGGAAGGCGATGCGGCCATCGGGCAACTCCCGCTCTGCGATGCCCGGCGAGATCACAACTGCCGGCGACGCTTTGCGCTGGGCCACTGGCACCGCTTCCTCGTCCGCCTGTTCGGGTAGAGTCGGGGTGGGAGCATCGGCCTCTTCCGCCTCGGCCGACGTAACCACAACCTCGTCCTCCCCCTCTTCCTCTCGCACCGGTAGGGGGCAATCCGGGTCCAGGGCGTCTTCTGCTGCTTCAGCCGCCAGCTGCTCCTCGTCTGCAGGTTCATCCACCTGCTCGGCAGCGCCATCGTTCCTCTGCGCATAGGATCTCGGTTCGATGCCGAGCCGCTGCGCCATGGTTTGCTCGTCCGAGACGTGCGAGGCCGCGAGCTGTGCGCCGATGGCGACGAGGGTTCCACTGGGTACACCACTCGAGAAAAGCTTGCCGACCGGGCTGACGCCGGCGAACGCCACCCAGGCACGGTGAAAATTGTCGATCTTGTAGACCGGCAGCGCCTCAGTGATCTTCGTGCGATCGATTTGCCCATCCGCGGGAATAACGACGAAGGTGCCTACTTCGCTGAAGGCTTTGTCGTGATCGTGCGCTTTCAGCCAGGCACGCAAGACATCGCGCTGCCGGCGCGCTTGAGCAACTGGGTTGGGGATCTGAACCGGCCTGCGGCGGCCCTCGTACCAGACAACCCATTCGTCATGCTTGTTGCGCGACATGCGCCCTGAATAGTTCTTCACCTCCACCACAGAGGCCTTACGCGACAAGCGTGACAGGATGATGTGATCGAACTGAGCAAAGCTCCCGATCCCGTCGGGGATTCGTAGATCGTGGATTAAAACATGATCTTTTGAATCGAAGAAGAGGCGATCCAGGATATGGGCCGTCTCCCTCTCGCCGATGATGCCGCGCCTGTGAGCGAGCATCTTCTTGCGGAGGCGATCTGATGGTTCCCCCGCCATTGCGCGAGCGATTAGCTCGTTCGCCTCGAGCAGTTCCTCAGCTCGTGTAGATGGCTTTGAAATCACCCTTTTCCCCCTGTTGAATTAGCAACTTGTCACAGTTCGAGCCCCAGATTCTTCTCTGGCACCGGCGGCCCCTT